>NZ_LZMN01000041.1:0-183975 GCF_001665955.1 Corynebacterium sp. EPI-003-04-2554_SCH2473622
CGGGGCAGCAGGCCATGGTGCTCTAGCTGCGGCGGTTGGGCTCTAGCGCTGCGGCTGTAGTGTGCTGCCGTCGGCGGCTAAGGTGTAGGGCATGAAACGCCTCTTGCTCATCGACGGACACTCCATGGCCTTCCGTGCTTTTTACGCACTCCCGGCAGAAAATTTCTCTACCGCCGACGGCAGCACACTACAGCCGCAGCGCTAGAGCCCAACCGCCGCAGCTAGAGCACCATGGCCTGCTGCCCCGTTACGCTTGCCGACGGTCAAGCTCCTGCCATTCCACACTCAGTTCAGGGTTCAGCACAGCGCGCACCCGCTCGACGAGGAAGCAGTACAAGTTATCGGTGCCGTCTTCGATGCCGTCAGCAACGTCTTCTCCGGCGGAAGTGATCGCCACGATGGCCCGGCGCGAGTGTTCCCCGGCGTGTACTAACTGTGCTCCCCATCCACCTTCGCCACGATGGCCGTCTTCATCAGCCGAGAGGCTTTCCAGCCAGGCTTGGGCTAATGCGCAGGCGTCAGCACCTTCGAGGACCGCACGCACGGTAGCTGGGGTGCCGTCATTCCCGGGTGGTCTGCCCCAGAGCCAATCCAAGTTGACGCGGTAGGGATGAAGCATTGGGGTGATACCTTTCGCCGTATTCTTCCCTGGCATTCTAGCTCTGCGAGAATGGAAGAATGAGTGCGGTGGTTCGACAAGTTTGACTAAGGTGTAACGCAAAACCATTTTTGCTGAGCAGCCGACGTCTCGCACGTACGCTAATAGACGTACTCTAGCGTCTATTGCCATGCTAGATGGACGCAGCTCATTGTAGTTCGCAGAAAAAACAAAAATGGCAAGAAAATCGCCCAGGATCACCGAAACAGCTGCGACGGTAATTAAATCCCGAATGGTCCCCATACTTGTGGGACCTGAATGAAAGGAATCAACACAATGACCTTAAAACAAGCATCCGCCCTAGGAGGAATCGTTGTTGCTGCAGCGTATTCGATCATTGCTGATTCTCCGATCTGGGGGATAGTCGTGGCACTCGCGGCACTATCTGGCTACAACTTAGCGACGGCCACTTCCTCCAAAAAGAAAGACAGTGCAGCATAGAATCATTAACGTGGGCACCGACCAAGAACCATAGGCTGGGCAAAATGCACCAAGCACCTCGACCAGCAACCCCGTAAGGCATAATCGGTGCATGGCTACGTTTGAAGAAGTTCTAGACCAGCTACGTGAGAATCAACCACAGGGCAAATACGGTATTGCCTTCGAAAAACTCATGGTGAACTTCTTCCGCACCACACCATCGCTAGCCGAGCAGTTCGATGAGGTTTGCCGTTGGTCTGATTGGCGCTATAACAACGGCCAAACTGACACGGGCATCGATATGGTGGCCCACCGCGTGGCCGACGACAGCTGGGTGGCCATCCAGGCGAAGTTTTATAAGCCGACCACCAGCATCCAAAAAGGCCACATCGACTCCTTCTTTGAGGCTTCTGGCAAATCCTTCGAAACGGAAAACGGCCGGGAACATTTCTCGCACCGCTATATCATCTCGACGACGGATAAGTGGTCCTCGAATGCCGAGGCCGCGCTGGCGAACCAGATCATTGAGACCAGCCGTATCGGTATCGCAGATATTGCCTCTGCCCCGGTGAATTGGGATGTGGCATTCCCTGGTTCGGAGATCCAGGTGAAACTGGAGCGTAAGGAAGCTTTCCAGCCCCGCAAACACCAATCTGAGGCAATCGAAAAAGCCCTGGCTGGTTTCGCTACCCATGATCGCGGCAAGCTGATCATGGCCTGCGGTACGGGCAAGACATTTACGTCGCTGCGCCTGGCGGAACAGTTCGCCCGCGAAAACGGGGGGGGGTAAAGCCCGGGTTTTATTCCTGGTCCCGTCTATCGCGCTACTCTCACAAACCCTGCGTGAGTGGACTGCGCAGGCCACGGTGGACATGCGCAGCTTCGCGGTGTGCTCGGATACCAAGGTGGGCAAAGGCGCCGAGGATATTGCGCCGTATGACCTAGAAGTTCCAGTATCTACAAATGGTAAGCGCCTAGCGGAAGTTTTCAATACCGGCAAGCACTCTGCCGGTCTGCACGTGGTCTTTTCCACCTACCAGTCGCTGCCTACGGTGCACGACGCGCAGCACAACGGCCTTGACGATTTCGACCTGGTCATTTGCGACGAGGCCCACCGCACCACGGGTGTGACGCTGGCTGGCGAGGATGCCTCGAATTTCGTGCGCATCCACGACGCCGACTACCTCAAGGCCGACAAGCGCCTGTATATGACGGCAACCCCGAAGCTTTTCGACGACGATGTCAAAGACAAAGCCGCAGACCACTCGGCGGAGCTCGCCTCGATGGATGATGAAGGCACCTATGGCCCGGAATTTCACCGGTTAGGCTTTGGCGAAGCCGTCGAGCGCGGGTTGCTTACCGACTACAAGGTGTTGGTGATGACGGTCGACGAGGACGTCGCCGCAGAAGCCCTTGCCAACGCCCCAGGACAATTAGTGAACCTCACGACGGCCTCGGCGATCATCGGCGCGTGGAATGCACTGGCGAAACGCTCCGGCAAGTTGCAGGGCACCAAGGACGGCTTCGAGGTTAATGCCAAGCCGATGCAGCGCACGGTGGCTTTCGCGAAAGACATCAAGCATTCCAAACAGATCGCAGATTCCTTCCCTGCTTTGGTGGCCGCACACCAGGAATCGCTGCACGAGCACGCCGCGCTGGAAGACATCAGCCTGCACAACACGGATGTGGCTGTGGCAGCCCAGCATGTCGACGGCACCATGAACGCGATGCAGCGTTCTTCGCGGATCAACTGGCTGGAAGCCGATATTGCCCCGACGGAATCCCGGGTTCTGACCAACGCGCGTTGCCTGTCGGAAGGCGTGGATGTGCCGGGGCTGGATTCGGTGATCTTCTTCCAACCGCGAAACTCCATGGTGGACGTGGTGCAATCTGTCGGCCGCGTGATGCGTAAAGCAGAGGGCAAAGACTATGGCTACATCATCTTGCCGGTCGCGGTACCTCCTGGGGTGAGCCCATCGCAGGCGTTGAACGACAACACGCGTTTCAAGGTGGTCTGGCAGATCCTCAACGCGCTGCGTGCCCACGATGATCGCTTCAATGCCAAGATCAACTCCATCGCGTTGAACGAAGGAAACCCAGACGAGCTACCGGTTGTCGTGGACCCAGTTGCTAACCCGAAAAAGCCGATCGTCGATCCTGCTCCCTCCCCGACCGATAATCCCACTGACGAAGACACAGCGAAGCAGATCGCGCTGTTTTCTTTGGAGCAGTGGCAGGAAGCCATCTACACCAAGTTGGTGGATAAGGTTGGTTCGCGCACGTATTGGGAAGACTGGGCCGATGACGTCGCCAAGATTGCCGAAAACCAGGTCACCCGCATTACTAAGCTTGTCGACGGCGCGGATAAGCACTTGCGCGCTGAATTCGATGATTTCGTCGATGGCCTGCGTAATAACCTGAACGACGGGATTGGTGAAGCCGATGCCATCTCGATGCTTTCGCAGCACTTGATCACTGCTCCAGTGTTCAACGCTTTGTTCGATAACCACGACTTCATTGAGAACAACCCGGTGGCCCAGGTAATGCAGCGTATGACGGATGCGCTGCAAGATGCGCACTTGGACAGCGAAACGGAATCGCTGGAGAAATTCTACGAGTCCGTCCGCGTGCGCGCTTCCGAGGTGACCTCTGCTTCCGGTAAGCAGCAGGTGATCAAGGATCTGTATGAGCGCTTCTTCCGCAAGGCCTTCAAGAAACAAGCAGAAGCCCTCGGCATTGTCTACACCCCGGTGGAAATCGTGGACTTTATCCTGCGTGCTGCCGATGAGGTCTCCCGCAAGCACTTTGGCAAGGGGCTCAGCGATGAAGGCGTGAGCATACTCGACCCCTTCGCTGGGACCTCGACGTTTATGGTGCGTTTGTTGCAATCGGGCCTTATCAAGCCAGAAGATTTGGCACGTAAATTTGCCAAAGAGCTATTCGCCACCGAGATCATGCTGCTGGCCTACTACGTCTCTGCGGTGAATATCGAGACCACCTACAACGCCCTGCGTGAGGAAGCCGCGCAGCGCGACGGTGAACCAACACCGGACTACATGCCGTTTACGAATATCGCGCTTGCCGATACCTTCCAAATCCACGAAGACGGCGATATCCCAGACCTCAACATCTTCCGCGAGAACAACGCCACCATTGAGCGGCAGAAGAACGCTCCCATCAACGTGGTGATTGGTAACCCGCCATATTCTGCCGGCCAAAAGTCCGCCAACGACCTGAACGCTAACCAGAAGTACCCGGGCTTGGATAAACGCATCGCGGACACCTATGCGGCTAAGTCCACGGCGACTTCTCAGCGAACCCTCTATGATTCCTATTTGCGAGCTTTCCGCTGGGCTACCGACCGCATCGGTGATCAAGGTGTGGTTGCATTCGTATCCAATGGCGGGTGGATTGACGGCAATACGGGTGATGGCGTGCGCTTGTCGATGGCCGAGGATTTCACGGACCTTTATGTTTTTAACCTTCGTGGCAACCAACGTACGGCTGGCGAACAGTCTCGCAAAGAAGGTGGTAAAGTCTTCGGCTCTGGTTCCCGCAACTCCGTGGCTATCACCGTCGGTATCAAAGATCCTGTTAAGTCCGGTTTCCAGCTTCACTACCGGGACATCGGTGACTATCTGACAGCCGAAGAAAAGCTAGGGATCGTCGACTCCTCCGCGATTGAAGCCATTGACTGGCAGTCCATTGAACCAAATAAAGAGGGTGACTGGTTGCACCAGCGCTCTGAAGAATTTGAAAAGTGGCCGGTACTGGGTGACAAAAAGTCAAACAAGATTTCTGTTTTCAGGAATTATAGTCTAGGCCTCGCTACAGGCCGAGATGCTTGGGTTACAGGGGAGTCCAAAGCCGTAGTATTCGAAAAGATAAGCATTCTTGAAAACTCATATCGAGAGGCATTTGAGGCTTTCGAAGCCTATATACGCTCGGAGAACATGGACAAGCTTGGTGAGCAAGCGGTCAATGATTTTCTCTCTACCAGATCAAATTTTACTGATCCTCACCGATTTGCTTGGAATAGCAACCTTAAGCAACATCTCGCAAGGCAACGCAAACTTGAGCTAGATAAATCGCAAATCATTAAAAGTCTGTATCGCCCCTTTAAAACAACATGGACGTATTTCGAACGTGATTTGAATGCCAGAGTTTATCAGTTGCCCACGATGTTCCCATCCGAAACACACAGCAATTTTGGTTTTTCGGTCAGTACTCCGAAGGCAAGCTCAGAATTCAGACTTATTGGCTCAAAATTTCTTCCTAATTTAGATCTGCTCGGCCAAACAGGCCAATTCTTCTCCCGCTTCACCTGGTCTCCAGTCGATGCTGAGGACGGTGGTCTGTTCGGTGAGGGGAACGTCGTCAAGCAGGGCGAAACCAGTGCTTACGGCCAAGTCGGTGAGGTTGTTGATGGGTATGTGCGGGTGGACAACATCACGGATGAGATTAAGCAGATCTACCGGGATGCGTTGGGCGGTGATGTCACGGGTGATGACATCTTCCACTTTGTGTACGGCAAGTTGCATGATCCGGGTTATCGGACGCAGTATGCGGCAGATTTGAAGAAGATGCTGCCGCATATTGAAACGCCGTCGTCGCGTGCTGAGTTCGATAAGTTCGCTGCAGCTGGTAAGGAACTCATGGAGTTGCACGTGGATTATGAGTCCGTGGAACCGTGGCCGTTAGATATTCAGGTCAAGGGTGATGAGTCCAACCGTGAGACCTGGCGTGTGCAGAAGATGAAGTGGGCTAGGCGCAAGGATCCGGAAACGGGCAAGAACGTCAATGACGTGACCAAGCTGATCTACAACAAGCAGGTGACCATCTCCGGTATTCCGGCAGAGGCGGATGAGTACATGCTGGGCTCGCGCTCAGCGGTGGCGTGGTTGATTGACCGGTACCAGGTGAAGAAGGACAAGGCTTCGGGGATTGTGAATGATCCGAATGATTGGGCCGATGAGGTGGGCAACCCGCGCTACATCGTGGACCTGATTGGCAGAGTCACGCGCGTGGCGATGGAGACCATGCGGATTGTTGATGATCTTGAGGATTAAGGGACTGAGGAGTTTTCTGGGAAATAGGGGCAACTGAATGGTCAATATCCAAAACATAGTTGATCTCGATTCACACAAAGAACGCAGAGCCAGAAATGATTTGATTCTGCCTGAAAATGGCTAATAACGATTCCAGCCCCTCCCTTGCTCACAGAAGTGACAACAAAATTATTGGTGCAAAAGATTAAACAGCCCGTATGGACGAAAAATCGTTATTAACGAAGTAGTCACAAGCATAACCGGAAAGGCAGTCAGCGCATTAAAACACCCATGGAAGAGGTGTGCCCGTTATCATATAATATGAGCAACTGTCGGATGAGGTCGCCAAACCAAAGATGATGCCGGTGCCCTCGTTCGCTATATTCTGAATCAATAACCATCCACGGTCTCGATACTAGAAAGCTATCACGTCACGCTAAAAAAGGAATAGCTATGCGATTCGCATACTGGACTGTTCGCGTGGTTCCATGGACCTAATCGGGCGGCTGAGTCACGGTTAAAACTCGCGGAATAACGAGGAAACGTCAACACCACCCGAGTAACTGAAATAGTGCATATAACCCATTCACTCAGTTTACCTTTGGTTTAATCAGCCTCCAACAAATCCAATAGAGTATATTTTTTCGAGTTCCCTGCCCGGTCAAGGTGAAGAGATTTGAAGGCAACGGACGCAGCTAAATTCTTTGGATCCATCTCATGCTGGATGCTCGCGATAAGCAGTTGATCGATGCCATTTATTAAAAGTGGGATAACTTTATCCGTGATCGATTCAATGCCGTTACCTACAGCGCGTCCGCTGTGCACAATCAAGTTTCGCTTTCGATATAGACGCTGAAATTCTCTTTGAAGAATCTCGGACGTGCGGTCAAAGATTCTATTCGGATTATTAAAGGCTTCTTGCATCTTTTCGATAGCTAGCCGATCGACGTGGTCAAGAAGGTCGAAATCTTTTCGCTCCAGGATTACACCCTCCATTAGCTTTGATCGTATTATGCTAGCCCCTTCATTTTTGATCTGTGCCGCTATCGAGCATTTTTCTTTGTACCGATCTGCATAATTCTTAGCTAACCACGTCATCTCGGTACGAAAATAGCTTGCCGCGACTACGCGCGCCATCCTTTCGGCGCCAATTCGGTCGTCCTCGCCCGAATCCACCAAGAGAGATTCAATGGCAACCCATCCATTGACTAGCGCCACATGAGGGTTGTTCGTCTGAAGAGGCTCTATAATTGCCAGAATATTTCTGGGTTTAGTTCCGATTTCCAAGTCATGGAGAGCATCCGCTCTTTGGAATGCACGGAGTTTCAAGGGTTGGATTCCACGCCGGGTAGGAAAGGAGTTTCTTTTTTCTTTAGACCACATGATAGGAAGGATGGAGAACCGGTTTTCTGATCCAGATTCAAACTTAAAAGACAGCTGCGAAAGTAATTGTTGTGCTTGACTGGCCGCCTCATTTACGTCTCGCGCTTGCACAGTAAGTATAAAACCACCTTGATGGCGCGCAGTTTTTGCTTGAGGAGCATGCTTGTGTTTCCACTGTTTCAGTTGTTTTGCACTAAGCCACTCACATGGTGGCGTAGGTGAATGAAGGAAGTCAGGAGCACGGTCGACTGGAATTGCAAAGCTAAAATTCTTAGCATCAGATTTTATCTTTTTGTCCAGTTCACGCAGGAGGGTAGAAAATTCGTATCGTCCGTCTTCAGTTTTGTAATCGTGTATAACACTATAGATACTAGGGGCGGGCACACCACAATAAAGCAAGTGCGAAATGATACGCTTTGCAGTTCCCTCTATATCGAGACCTCCAGCTTTACTTGGACAATCGAATATATCTGCCCAGTTTTGTAGATAAGTCTCCTTCAAATCTTGTGCGTGCTTTTCAACTAGTTGTACATCGTGACTATTCTTATTGCTAGCAGAATCTATATTCTGCATGATCTTATTAAGGTTCTTTTGAATAGGGGGCACTCCCATATCGCTTCCAAGAGCTTTACTCATATGGCCGCGCAGCTCCTTTAATGCTACTTCGCTGGTCCCCGGGATTCGCGATTCATTTAAAGCCTCTTCGACTAGTTCGAGTGTTCCAGCGCGCCAATCTCGCCGATGCCAAGGGGTGGTGCGCGAGGTCAATTCAAGCATGCGAGGCACTATGCCCTCTAGTTTTTCTGGTTTGACGATGATCATCGGTGTGCTATCCTTAAACTTGCAAATGGGAATCACGTAAGAGCTATGTCATTACATTTGTGTATTGATCTACTCTTGCCTGTACTCCCATTCTAGCTTCAGAGACGCTCCCCTTCCCATGGGTTGAGCGTTTCTTTTTAGGTTAATGGCTTAGGCCTGGCTTGGGATATGCGACAAAAAGTGTGTCTGGGGTTGTTACCCCCGTGTCGGGGTTAGGTTCCTATCCATCCTTTCTGTACGCCTAGGTTGTGGTTGTAGTCGGTTGGGATAGCGTTGTCGTAGAGGGCTGGTCGTCCTGTTTGCTGGTCGGCTTCGTTCTCGTTGTGGGGCGTGGTGTTGACTTTGGCGAGTGCATCGCGCCCCCAGTTTTGTTGTTTGGCTATTTCGATAGGCGGTCTGGGGTTTTCGGTGTGCAGGTAGAGCCACCATTCGAGCATTCGTCGTTGTCGCTCGCCCGATCTGCCGTGGTGAAGTCTGGTCAGCAATTTCAGTTGCGCGTTGACTCCGCCTTCTAGGCTGTTGGTAGTCGATGCCCACTGGTAGTCGTTGGTTGTTGGTATTTGTGGCGGCTGGAGAAAGCTAAATAGCCATTGTTGCTTGAGGTTACCCTCGTTTAGTGGACACCTTATTAGTGCGGATCTTGTGTCCGTAAGAGAGGATGTTCATTGTGAGTCAACAGCGAAAGAAATACACACCTGAGTATCGACGTGAAGCCGCGAACCTAGTAATCGAGTCGCAGCCCCCAATCGCTCATGTAGCTCAAGGAGATTGACGTCGGACCAGGCCTTTAGGACGGTAGGTAAAAAAATGAGCGCGAACGCCAAGGAGCCTCCAATGGGCTAAGCCAGCCCGATCTTCGTACTGAGAATGCTCGTCTGCGCCGTGAGCTGGCACAAGCCAAGATGGATAATGAGTTTTGTCAAACCCGACAGCCTTCTTCGCTTTAAGGCAACGCGAGAAGAAAAGTTCGAACTAATGCAGCCAGAGCAAGGCGAATTGCAGTATCACACGCATGGCGCGCTTGTTGAAGGTATCTCGGTCCGGATACTACAAATGGGCCTGCACCCAGCAGCAACGGCTTTCCGGCAACGATGATCGCGCAGCATTCTACGCCGATGTTGACCATAAGATTCACCAGATTTGGAAAAACTCCGATCAGGTCTGCGGTGCCCCGCGGATCACCGCAGACCTTACCGAGCGCTACCGTATTTCGCTTAACCGTAAGACTGCGGCCAAGCGGATGCGCATGATGGGCATTGAAGGGATCTCCCCCGCGGGCCTTTGTCCCAGTGACAACGATTCAATCTAAGGTAAGTCCAGGCTTCCTGACCTGGTCAAGCGCATGCTTGATACAGGTGAGCTTAACCGGGTCTGGATGTCGAATATTACCTACCTGCGCACCAACGAGGGCTGGTTATATTTGTGCGCGGTCCGCGATGGCCATTCCCGCAGGGTACTGGGCTGGGCTATGGATAGCGCGCAAGATACTTCCCTGGTCGAACGGGCCCTGCGGATGACGCATACGCTTCCGCGGCGACGTTGCTGAAGGGCTGGTATTTCACGCTGACCACAGAACGCAATTTACCAGCGAGAAGCTGTGGGAAGTATACCGCGACCTTGGCGTTGCCCAGTTGGTGGGGCGTAGCGGTGTGTGCTTCGATAACGCGATGGCCGAGTCATTCTGGTCAACACTTAAAACCGAGTTCTACGACCGCAAGCGCTGGTCAGCCCGTGACGCTGCACGTGCGGGTGTCGCTCGCTGGATTGAAGTTGTCTACAACCGCCGACGCCGGCACTGAAGCGCTCGGGATGCTCAGCCCCGTCGACTTCGAGAACTATATTGGTCTAACCACCAGCAGAAAAGAAATAGCTGCCTAACTATTAGGTAGCTCTATTATGTGTCCACGATTTGCGGGCAACCCCACTGGCCGAGCAGTTCGATGAGGTGTGCTGCTAGTCTGATTAGCGCTATAACAACGGCCAGACTGACACTGGCATCGATATGGTGGCCCACCGCGTAGCTGATGATAGCTGGGTGGCTATCCAGGTGAAGTTCTATAAGCCGACCACCAGCATTCAAAAGTGCCTTATTGATTCATTCTTTGAGGCTTCCAGCAGGTCTTTTGTGACGGAGAAGGGCCGGGAGTATTTCTCGCACCGCTATATCATTTCGGCGACAGATCGGTGATCATCTAATGCCGAAGCCACGCTAGCGAACCAGATCATTGAAACGATCCGCATTGGTATTGCGGATATTAGGTCTCCAGCGATCGAAGAGAATGGGCCTACAGTACTATTCCGAATAGCCTTATGGGAGTGTTAGCAGTTCCCCCAGAGTAAATACGTTTCAATGACATTATTCTCTAGTATTCGACGCGCCTGATCGCAGTTGTTTAAGGTAACAATGACCCGCGAGTTGCACTCATTTAAAAACATAAGCCACAAATCTGAATGCCATGCTGCGGTAGCCATAACGACACCTTCAGAATCATTGTGCGTCTCCTCGATTAGTGAGCCAGCTACGTAATGCCATCCGTTTAATTCTCGTTCTTCACAGTCGCCTATCTCATAACCTTCCGGGAGGTACCAGCAATATTCAGGCCTTCCAAGTTCGGCGCGAAGCGGATACCATAAGAGGCTTAGGTTCGTATCGAAGGGCCATGACACCTTGTTTGCTATCTCAGACTTGAATTGAGTTTCGCTCATTTTTCCGAAAGCATTTCGGAAAGAGCGAGCAGGGAGAACTGGTCGATTAAGGGCCATTCCCACTTCCCGCCATGTACAGGCTCTATTGTCACCCAACGGTGGAAAAATGGAGGACTCCATCCGTACTTCTACTGCATACGAGTAATTCCGACTAAGCGTAGCGAGGCAACCACCGTCATTAATATCGTAAGGGAATATATCTGGGAATGGGACCTCTACAGAGCTTTGAAAATCCCACTTTGGTTCCCCAAATGAATCGTATCTATTGTATGTCTGCATCTAACTAGTATCGTTCTGTAGTTGGCCACTTATAGAAGCCACGTCGACTTATATAAACCGAAGTTTTCTTTACTGCTGGAACCTTCAGAAAACTGTACTGTAGCTAGACTTGGCTCGTCTCCCCTATAGGTCAGCAAATATCTTCCGCCACCGTTGTCTTCGAAGGAACATTTTTGACGGTTACCGCTACCGCTCTTGACGCAGTTTATCGCATGCTGCTCGATGGGCTGAAAGTTGCGGTCTAATTGAGAAGTAGAAACCTCTCTCCTCGCCCGTACCCGTGTTCACTTCAACAGTCTGCTGTACCGCAGGATGGGTGACTGAAGGAGGTACTTCCCCGTAACTCAGACCACTGGGACGGGAAGTTCGGCATGTTTCGACGTTTCAACTCGACGGAGCCCCGCGAAACCTCGCGCCCCACTTTCTGCCCTGCGAGTCCTCGGTTATGGAGACCAACCATGTAATCGGCGAGTTGACCAAGGGGCATTGCCCCCTTCGCCGGGACCTCGACGTTCATGGTGCGCTTGTTGCAATCTGGGCTCATCAAACCAGAAGACATGGCACGCAAATATGCCAACGAATTATTTGCCACCGAGAGCATGTTGCTGGCGTATCCCGCCGCGCGTTTGCACCCAGTTCAACGGCCACGAGCAGAGCCATCAATAGGTATGCGGCGGCGTCAAAAGGTTAAGAGTTCGTGTTGAGGATTCCATACTGAGAGGCCCAACGGTGCTGACGCAATGAGATTCTTTCGGCTTTGGTTGATGACGATCGCTACCGAGTACTGTGCCCGGGTCACCGCTACGTAGAATCCACAAGCACTCTTGTCTTTAAGCTCTTTACCTTTGAGACAGAAGTCCTGGATTGCTCCCGTCGCCAGGATGATCACCCGCTGGTAGGTACGCCCTTTTGAATTGCCAAAGGTTATCGGATTGCGCGCTGTTTGACCTCTCCATGAGCTACTTGAATACCTCAGAACAGTTGGGGTGAACTCAGCAACGTAATGGTCAAGATCTTCTTTTGCAACCAGAAAAATTCCATCGTGGGAAGACTCGTCGCTCATCCTTGACACGGTTGACGAGAATCCGAATCTTTTTGGGAAAATAGTGTCTGAGAAGTCCGCGATAGCCTGGTTGAATCGGTAGGTTTCAACTTTCTCGTCGATATTCAGACGTCCCGAATTCTCAAATTCCCGGTACCACCCCATGAGATTCTGCCGGTCGGCTTTCTTGTTCTTCCGGGAGGATAAGCTGCTGTCAAGGAGGGACTGTCGACTATCACCCACTAGCAGGCACCGAACCGAATCCTGACGCAGTAGACGTGTTATGACGTCTAAACCGCTACGGCTGATATCCTGCGCCTCGTCGATGAGGATTTCATCATAAATGAGGCGGAGACGGTTTTCTACCAGTCCGTCAGCTTTATCAATCAGTCCGGTAGCTAGCTCCTCGAGGTAGTCCTTGTAGATCATCCCGGTTTCATTAAAGTAGCGTCGAGGGTCTGTTTTTTCCTTATACAACAGGCTCATTCGTACATCGCCGGAATCAAAGATAAATCCGGTGACTCGTTGCTCGGGAAAGAGCAGCGGAAGATATGGGCGAACGACGTAGTTTATCAGGAATGCATACCAACCTGTTACGTCTGGCGCGGGTGCTGAGGGGTCGATGTTTTTCTGGAGACGTCCTTCGAGTTCATTCTGCCCGGTCAGCGTCAGTGTGATGATTAGTCGCCGAACGTTGGGTTGACCCTGGCTGCAGTGGTCTATAACGTGCTGGGTTTTTCCCGAACCTGCGCAGGCGTGGACGAATTGGTGCGTCATGACTCTGAGCCGATTCTTCTCTCGAGGGCATCCAATACGTCCTGGATGTATGGCGGTGGATTCAGGGTGTGCTCTGATGCGGCGATGGCTAGGGCCGCATCCGTCTTATTCTTCTGCATCCAAGCAGCAAACGGAGGCACTTTTGCTTTAGGGAACACGAGTTGCAGAGACTCGTTCGTGTTTGCACTTTCAATCTGGGGCTCTAACGTGTTTCCCAGATCCGGATCGCCAATGGACAGGATTCTCTGTCCTTCCTGGAGGTAGGATCTCATTTTTTCTTGCCAATGCTCTGGGGTATAACCGTCGTTGTCCCGGATAGCGAATAGAGAGCGGCCCAACAGAGTTGCCAGTTCAAAGCATCGTTCGAATGACACGCCATTGATGGACATCACGTCTACGCCACAGTCCAATGGTTCACGGCCAAACCTGTCGGTGAAAAACCTGGTGAAGACAATCTCATCGGAGGGCCCCTCTACGACCACGATCGTGTCAGCCAGGATGAGTCGGAGGGTGTCGAATCCGGAGAGCTTCTGGAAGTACCGGATCGTGTCATTTTTCAGCTTGTTGAACCGTGCGGGCGTCCCGTTGCTGAGCAGGGTCACTTGATCAAGTCCGAGTCGGTTGAGGATATAAGAGCTATGCGTTGTGATGAACACTTGCCGGTTTTGAGCAGAGCGTTCAATGTAGGAAATAAGCTGCCGCATTCGGGTGTAGCTGAGGTGGTTCTCTGGTTCTTCGATGAAAACGAGGCTGCTGGTGTCCGCATTTCGCCCCATTGCGAGGATGGTTTTGGCCACCGCCTGATTTCCCTGCCCAGCCATCGACAACGGAACGTCATCGACATCGGGGATGAGCGTGGCTTCCCATGAGGCTGAGCGAGACTGATCGATCTGTACCCCCACCACTGCTCCTGGGATCGACTGATTCTCTTCGGCAAGTTCCTCGTTGAGGTCGCACAGAACCTCGCGGCCAAGGGTTGCGCGGAGCTTGCGATAATCAACAGAGACACGGCTGCGGTCTTTCGGGTCGAGACGAGTTTCTAAGATTTGTCGCGTGTAGTATTCAACGCCACGCTCTGAGCGGATTGTTCGACTATCGATCAACGAGGTGCCGAGTTCCTTGGGGCGTCGCAGCACTGGATGTCCACCAAAGTTCAGCCATTCAACCATGTAATACTCGACTGGGAGAACTTCAGGGCAGTCTTCTTGCTGGAAGTACTCATTTAGCTCCTGCGTGTATTCCGGGTCAGGGTGTGCCCAGATGGACAGGCCAACCGAGTCCGCGTTCTCCATATTATTGACACCTCGGAGTTTTTCCAGCTCACCGCTTTCGACATCCAGGTAGACGTCAATGCGAAACGTTGGTGCATCGCGGTGACTGCGTTCGCTGGGCGGTTTCTCGAAAAAGTCGTGAACCATGGTGTGGTTAAACCAATAAGGATTCAGGTAATCTGCCGCGCGAACCCCGTTGACTCGCCCGGCTAAGGCTAACGTCATTGCTTCCAAAAGCGTTGATTTACCCGCCTCATTTCCACCGACGATAATGTTGGTTCCCACCTCAGGTTCAAACGTAAAGTCCTGGAACCTTCGATATCCTCGAATCTGCACTTTCGTGATTACTGGAGTCATTAGGCCACCACTTGTTTGATCATGGTCACGATGTCGTCGCGTTTGAGTTGCGGGGCGAAGTGGACAGAGACGTTCCCATCGCTGATCGACTCGAAGAACTTCCGAGCGGCCTTGATGCGTAGTTCCTCGGTTCCTCGCAAGTCAGCCTTGGAATCAACGTCCTTAGTCTCGACGATGAAGTTCAGCGACATTTTGCCATCAGCAGTTTTTAGCACGTACATGAAGTCCGGGCTGGTGGTCCCACCAAAATAAACCGGCACTTGGATCGATCGGCGTGGGATTTTGCCGTAGACAACGACCTCGTCGAGAACAGAGTCACGCATCGTGGTCTGTTCCTTCGGGGAGTCGTAGACGAACGCATCGTAGAGGAACTTCTCTGACACCTCGGAGGTGGTGTCGCGGTAGACACCGACGTTTCCTTGCGCAATCGTCTTCAGCGGTTGCCCATCAGGGTCGGTCAGCGCGGTGGCCCCCAGCGGCCCGTCGATACGGGTGTAGGAGAACCGTTTGACATATTCGCGCTGCATCCAGCCATGGAACTGCGCAGCAAACTCACCCAGTGTGGACTTGTTGAAGAAATCGCTAGGAAGCTTCTTCTTTGCGTTATGTCGCACCAAGCCAGCGTGGATCTCGCTGATGGGGAGATAGGTTTGGGTGTAGGCCAGTCTCAGCCACTGTCCATAGGGTATCGACCCGTCAACGGCGTAGGTTTCCTTCGTCGACGAGATGGTCGTCAGCACCCCGTCCGCGCCGGTCGTGAGCAGGTCTTGGGTGAACCTACCGGTTTGTGCCTTGTAGATGCCCTCGTCCAGGATCTCATCGATGCAGGTACTGATTTCGGCTGGTGTGAGGTCATCGAGTTTGAGGTAGTACTTGGCGTTGACTGCCTCCCATAGTTGCTTGAGTTCGGAGTAACGCTCCTTACGGATGCCGACTCGGGCTTTCTTTTCGTCGGTGACAACCTTGCCGGGTTTGAGCTTGCCTTCTGCGAATTGCGGATACAGCTCAAAGAGCGCCTCGGCTTTGCCTTCGATCAAGTTCTTGTCGCTATCAACCAGGCCCTTTTGGAGCAGTTCAATGAACAACTCAGTCTCGTCCCTACCTAGCTGGGCAGCCACACGCGGCAGCAACTCCTTAACCGACGGTGTATGGCCGCCGATGTCTGAGTTGATTTCAGTCACAAGACTGTTGGCGAAGGATTCCTCAGTGTAATCGATGAGGTAGGTCAGCCGGAAGTCCTCATCTGACAAACGGCTACCACTGACATCAACGGGAAGGCGCAGCCCGCGCCCGACCTCTTGGAGTTTCGAGATTTCCGATCCCGACGAGCGTAGTTTCACGATCTGGAAGACATTGGGGTTATCCCAGCCCTCACGCAGCGTCCACTTCGAGAACACAAACCGCATCGTGTTCGGCGACCCATCCGCTCTCGTGAATGACAGCATCGATTGCTTATCGCGAAGAATCAGGTCCACCTCGGCCTGGATCGCCTCATCGGTGGACGCATTATCAGCAGAGAAATAACCACCGTTTGTTGCCGATACATCAGCCAGCGAATTCTTCAAGTATGCGACATAGTCTTTGGCTGCCTGTGAGGTCTTGTCGGCGTGTTCGGCGATAACCTCCTTGAGCTTCGCAGCCAGCAGTTCCTCAAACCGGACGCGTAAGTGGCCTCGACCATCCTCGCCACGGTAGGACTCGATCGAATCAATGAAAAACAGTGTCAAGGTTTTCACACGGGTAGCGCGCCGGAAGTTCTCCCACTCCGTCTCGAAGTGGTTATCCAGCGCACGAGCGATCATCAGCTCTTGATAGGTCTGGGAGTACACTCCAGCCACCACGGTGTCGCCCTTGCCAAGGATCTGGCCGTTGGACAGGCTCACCCCAGACTTAATCGCCGGGTTCTCCGTCTTGCCGACCGCCTCAATCGTGATGCCAGCGAACGCTCCATCTGCCTCAGCCAACGAGCCACCCAACCCCACCGTCAAGGTCTTAGAAGTGTCAAGGTTGGTAAACGTTGCCTGCTTCGGTTTCCGAGCCGACAAACTTGTCAACTTTAATCTCGTGGAGTCTTGACCATCATCCTCCGGGTACTGCACAGCTACGCCTTTGACGAGTTGTTCGTTGAACGCCTCGACCGCACCGAGGTTGAACACCAGATTGTTGTAATCAATGTGACTGGTCTTATCGTCTTTCGGGAAGGTCGCACCAAACCTGATCACGGCTTGGGGTTGAATCTGGTCGATGATCGTCTGGTAGGCCTTATTCTCACGGCGGAACCGATGTGGCTCATCAATAATCACGACCGGACGAGTCGCTGCCAACGCCTCATACGGCTGGCTCGACATCCCCAATACGGTCTGGTCATAGATAGCACCCATCGTCGCTGCCGAGCGCAACATGCCATCAGTCATCAACAACGCATGCACACGGCCCTTGGTTAGCCGAGATGTCGACATGAAATTCGCCACCGCGCTAGGAAAGAACTTCCGCCCCTTTGACCGCTTCTGTGGATCAAGAACATCCAGATCCAGCTTGATGCTGCCACCATAGGTGTCATCGAAATAGCTACGCGCATAATCGGACGTAACGAATGACCTGGTGCCCTGCTTGATCGCTGTCGACGGCACCAGAACGATGAACTTGGTAAACCCATAAATCCTGTTGAGTTCGTACATCATCTGTGTGTAGACCAGCGTCTTACCCGTGCCGGTCTCCATTTTCACGTCGATACCGAGCACACCATCATCCACCCGGCCCCGCCAAGCACCTGGAATTGCAGGTACACCCTCAACCGCACCGTTCTGCAACTCAGAAATGTTATGAGCCAACTGCGGATCAGCCAGATCAAAGACCGGGTTGGCCTCCATCAACCCGCCAGAATCAAAATCCACGCCATGAAAAACACGGGTAATCGCCGTCAGCGCCCGCTGTTGGTGCTCAAGGGTCTGTAGCCTGATCTGCATCGCCTTACAGCCTCTCAATCACAGACACGGTACGACCAGATTTCAGCACCGAGAGATTCTTCTTCAACTCGTGCATCACACCAAACGTGACCGAGTACCCGAACACCACAACACGAGAAACCGCAAGATCCCCGTTCTCAAGCAGGCGAACAAGCTCCACCACATCATCACTCGTTAAACCTGGCGAAATGATATAAGCAGAATCACCACACACATCCAACTTGTAGCCAGCCAAGGCGACCTTCTGCGTGTGAGTGGTCAAACCGTGACCGTCCTCCACCAGCCACGTCGCCAACACCGTGTCATGGCCAGGCGTACCGTTCAGATCGAACTTTGAAACGTAATCGGCAGCCAGCAACGTGTCGTCCTGCTCTGGATCAAACGTCAACAGATCGTCAAGAACCCCACCAGAGGGTTCGTTCAGCCTGTAAAGCTTGAAGCCGTAATCGATATCTGCGCCAGTTTCTTTCTTTATCTTCGCCGCCGCGCGCGCAACGCGCTCACGCCCAATTTCATCAATCTTGCGAAAACCAGTCTTATAAGCATGCGCCGTCGGTTCTAAAACTTCAGGTAGCTGCACGAGTATCCACCGCCGATTCCCAGAGTCCTTGGCGTTCTGGCGCATTAGAGCCTCAGCCGTAGTAGCGGAACCCGAAAAGAAGTCGAGCACAATGTCCTGCTCGCTTTTTGTCCGAATCGTTGCGCCTTCAATTGCTTGCCGCACCAATTCCACAGGCTTGGGGAAACTGAAGTCGGCGGCTAGATTCAACCTATCAAGGTCATTCACTCCGAGTTTATTAAGATATTTCGCGTACCCGTCACCATCGAACTTCTTTAGGACTGTGTAAAACTTAGAGGTATCCTCGGAAATCTTCCTTAATCTACCTACAAGATGGTAGCCGCCCTTCGGAACAAGAACATAGTTCCCGCTCTCTAGTTCTTGATTAACTTCGTGAAGCTTTTGTTCGCCGAGAATTTCGGCAATCTCTTCATAAGGGCAGGTTCCGTACTTTCCAAACTCCTTTCTAAGCCAGTCAGTTTCAACCCAGTAGTCCTCTCCTCCTTTAGAGATAACTTGACCGCGTATATCTTTAGGCCGACCTAGTGGAACAAAGGCGTCGACATTCTTGCAATAGGCCGGTAGATAATCATGACCAATCACTGCCTGCTTGGCCAGACCTCCGCCTTCGGAACGAACGACAACAAATC
Source organism: Corynebacterium sp. EPI-003-04-2554_SCH2473622 (assembly GCF_001665955.1). Lineage (NCBI taxonomy): Bacteria > Bacillati > Actinomycetota > Actinomycetes > Mycobacteriales > Corynebacteriaceae > Corynebacterium > Corynebacterium sp. EPI-003-04-2554_SCH2473622. The sequence continues at coordinate 18,939 of NZ_LZMN01000041.1, forward strand.
CTGCGACAAAGTTTTGTTCACCAAAGACCTCATCACACAAAAGCCTAAGGTTAGCCTGTTCGTTATCGTCAATACTGATAAAGATTACGCCATCGTCAGCTAGGAGTTCTTTTGCAAGTTGCAGGCGTGGGTACATGAAAGTGAGCCATGCGGAGTGTGAGGACTTGCCACGCAAATCGAGAACTCGCTCTGCTTCATCTTCGGTGAGTCCGACTTTCTCAACTAGCTGTGGCGCGGTGAAGCTGAAATCGTCGTTGTAGACGAATCCGTCTGAGCCAGTGTTGTAGGGGGGGTCGATGTAGATGCACTTCACTTTCCCTGCGTAGGAGCCGATCAGGTGTTTAAGTGCATCGAGATTGTCACCGACAATGTAAAGATTCTCGGAATCCGCATTTATAGGCTTCGAGTTGTGCCCAAGGTCTGGCACAACCACCGTTTCGGTCTTTGTAGACGTGAGGTACTTCGCATAAGATTTGCCAAGAAAATTCAGCTCATATCCTTCACGAGTGAGATCAACGTCTCCGTCTTGGAACGCCTGTTGAAGTCGATCAATCTTGAAGTTGCCGTCACCGTCGAAGTACTCAGGTAGTAAAGATCGGATCCGTTCGATTTCATAGTCGTTAGGCTTAACAGTTTCGTTGTGTTCGCTAGTGTGTCTGATCATTTCGTTGGCTCCTCGGTAGCTTCACAGATGCCCACTATATCAACCACTATTGCCGTACATATTCGTGCAAGGACGTTGGTTATGACATTGCCGTCCCGCCCATCTTGGCGATGATGGCATCAGACAGACCGGTGGCTACGCGCAAGACTTCTTTGGTCAGACCTCGGCCGATCAGGAGTTTCCATATTGGCTTGAATCTAGCTGATAGAACCCCCGCAAGGAACCAACCAGCAAATGATGTGCGCAATCTGCGGGCTAAAATCAAAAGGCTTATCAAAATCAGCCACTTGTTCGCACTGCAATAAAAACTGATTCGACTCTTATCCTTGCGCAATATCAATTGACGCCAAACTGCGCAGTCATGAGAGAAGACACAGTGCTTGAACTCAACGAAGCATTCAACTTCGCGACTGCGAGTCCGAATACTCGTTTCGCAAATGTGGAAGCCTGGTCACTAAAAATCGAGAAAATGCGAAACACGAGTTCACAGTTAGAATTTGCAAATTCGCGAGTCGAAATCGACAACGATACAGACATCGTAGCCTTCTACTATGAACCTCAGAGTAACAGGCAATCTGATACCTTGAAGCGCGCGCAGGAAATTTGGGATGCTTCGCGAGTGCAATATCTGCCGATTGACGCTGTGGAATCGCGCGCAACCGAGTTAAGCAAGCGACTAGCCGCATGACATTTCGGAATTCGATGCGCCATTATTCATCTGACAAGACCTGGTCACTCCCACACGCCAGGCTGCGTTCGACCAGATAATTGAGTGGGTCGTTGAATTAGAGATATGCGACAAAAGGAAATACGGATTTTAGCAGTAGCCAGATTTTAACAGGTAGTACCTGGTAATAATCCTTCATTTCCGCCTGCCTTTTGGCATAAAATCAACTCCCGACCTGATAGCAGCCAGGGGTTGTTTTGAATGTGTTTTGAGTGCCGGAAAACGACATAAATTTAATTTAATTCAAGTTTACTAATGCCGTACCAGTACGGTAAAGTGATTAACATAAGGCGAAACGGCATTACAACAACTAAATAGAAGAGCTGAGAATGTCAATTACACAGACATCATTGCAACAATCACCTTGATTGTCATGATTTTAATCCGGCTCGACACTCGCAAGTAGTGCCGAATAGCCACTAACAAAAGTCCCGGCCATAATGAGGATGGCCGGGCACCCCCTCACTATACAACACGAAAGGAACATCATGCGTTTTACACTCATCTCCACCGCTGCAGCCACCATCATGACCTTGGCGGGCGCAAGCGCGTTCTTCATTCCTGCATTCATTGCCGTCGGCATTGCCATCGACAAGAATGAAAGGAAAAACTATGCAGCCTAAGATCATTGACGCAGACACGGGGAAAGAGCTTTGGCGCGCCGTAGAGTGCGCCAAACACTGCGACATCACCACTCGCACGTGGGCGAGTTACTACGCGAATGGGCGCACGCCCGACCCTGTGGCCATGCTCGATGGCCGTAGCGCATTGTGGTTCGCCGAGGATATTAAGCACTGGCACGCAAACCGGCCAGGCTCTCCGGCCCAGCTACGCCGGTAGCATTACCCTCCAACCGTTTCCCAGTTGTCAGCGATGCTTGGTTCGAAGCGATTCCCCGTGGGCCTGCCTAATTCTTAAGACCGAGCGGTTTGAGTTCCGGAAAACGACACAAAATTAATTTAATTCCAATTTACTAATACCGTACCAGTACGGCGGAATGATTAATGTAAGGTCGAAAGGCATTACAACAACTAAATAGAGAAGGGGGTGAAAGATGACGTCGATGGTGCGGCTTATCGCCCTAGCGATCATCTTGCGGCTATCGATAGAAGCAGCAAAAGTAATCTCAAACTACAAGATTGAGATGAAAAAGCTGGAGCTAGATAGCTAAGCCCCCCCCCGGGAGCTGAATATCTCTACTACTCAGCTCCCGGGGCGCACCCCCTCAAAATACCACAACCCAGAAAGGACACACCATGGACATCATGTCTAAAATTTCCACCGCACTAATCGTGCTCGCGATACTTATCGCAGTTACCCTAGGGAACACCCCACTATTCTGGATAGTCATGGCCGCCGTTGCGGTTACGCTCACAATTGAGATCGCCCAGCTCGTCCAGAAATGGCGGGAACATGCAGCCTAAGATCATTGACGCGGACACTGGCCAAGAACTGTGGACCGGCGCAGATTGCGCCGACCACATTGGAGTGAGCTACGCAGCGTGGCGTAACTACTCAGCCAATCACCGCACCCCAGAGCACGTCGCCATGATTTTAGGCCGCACACGGCTATGGCTTGCGGACGAGGTGCGCGAGTGGCACGCGAACCGGCCCGGGTCTCCCCATCAACTTCGTAAATAGTGCTAGTCCGCAATTCCGCTAGATCTCACATAGGCCCCTCATTAAGCAGACCCCATCCCTAACGCTGCGCGAATCGCCGCGCCAGCGGTATTGACATCATCAACCCTAAGTTCAATATCGGGTTGGCCCCATTTTTCGCGAACAACAGCAAGTGCTTCAGGCACCGTAAGATCATTATCCGCACAATCAATAATTAGCCCTTGTAATTTATTTCCGGCATCCCAGTCAACGATGTCATTATATACAGTTGAATCATCACAGGTGAAAATCCGTTTTTCATCGCAACACACTAGGCGCAACCGCACAGCCAGCAAAAACGCCCCAAAACTAGCCCACGTGACCCAGATTTGACCCACGTAATTCATTCAGCTTCACAGCCACAGAATCCAAGTCATCATCAAACAAATCCGCGTACACATCCAGCGTCATCGCCGCCGACGCATGCCCCAACTGGCGCTGCACCACCTTCCCATTCGCCCCCGCCGATACCAGCAGACCTGCCGCCACATGCCTAAGCCCATGCGGAGTCAGATCAACCCCGGCGGACTTCGCAGCCACCGAAAACCAGCCCCGACTATCCGGCAACCGCATCGGCCCGCCATCACGCGCCGGGAAAAGCCACGCCGTCGGCAACTTCCCCCGCGCCTGCTTACGCAGCATCTCGCACACAAAACCCGGCGCAGCCACCACACGCGACTCACCAGTTTTAAGCGTGCCAACCTCGATCAGTTTCCCCACTGTTACAGCGTTACGCTGCACATGGATACGCCCCCGCTTCAAATCCAAATCACCCACCTGCAATCCCGCTAGCTCACCCCATCTAAGCCCCACCGTCGCCAATGTCCACACAATCGTCGGATACTTCGACATATCCGCCAGGCGCTCCACCTCCCCCATGGACAAAAACACTTTCTTGCCCTTAGGTACCGCCGGCAGCCGCACACCCCGCGCCGGGTTCGAGTCGATCAGCCCATCCTTGAGCGCAATGTCGAGTATCTGTGCCAGCGCATTATGATTCCGGCGGATTGTTCCCGCCCCACGCTCCTGCGTGTTCACCCATTCCTGCACATGCGACGGCTTACCCCCCCCCCCGCACCGTGCGATGCCCCCACGCTGGCTCCACATGCTTAGACCACGCAACACGAACCGCCCGCTGCGATGATGGTTTCAGCTTGTCCACATTCGTTAACCACAACCCGGACAGGTCAGACACCTGTAGTTTTGGCGGATTTAGCGTCCACCCACTTCCCGGAATCCATATCTAAAGTATTTTGAGCCGCCCACCGCTCCGCTTCCGCCTTACGAGCAAAACCCCGCTTCGTCGTGGTCTTGCCGTCTGGTTTTACATACTTGACTTGCCACCTTTTTCCACGCGCAGTGGAGTACGCGATCACTGATGCCATGCTAAAATCAGCCTTGTCCTTTCATTACCAATGGGGACTAATCGCAGCTAGTTGACGCTAGCTGTCCATACGCCTCACGCATTGAGTTGCCGCTCACGTGAGGCGTTTCTTATATGGCGAAACTACATATTCGCGACACCATTCTCAGCAAAAACCCGATGACGAATCTCATCATTTTTACGCGCATACGCCTTATTGATAAGGAACGCGTCAATCAGTGCCCACATGCCCAGGCCGCCAAGGGTCAAGGTCATGCCGATGGCATAGCCGGTGTTGCCCAGGTAGTAGCGGTGGGCACCGATATAGCCGAGGAATAGCCAGAGCAGCCACATCACGGTTTGGTTCTTTTTGCGGTCGTCGTATTGCATTTGCGCCCGCTGTAGCACTGCGGGGTCAACCTGCTGCTGTTGGTTGGAGTATGGGTTGGTCATGAGTGGTTCCTTTCGGGAAGAGAATGTGATCCAAGTTTTACGACATTGCCCCGCGGGTGTGGTCGAAAAGCTGTTTAGGCCGCGAGTTCGGTATTACGTAGCCATACCTTTAGTAGGCGCTGGGCTACTTCGAGTTCATCCGCGATGGCAGGCAGGTGTCCTTGGTGCCAGATCGCAGCGTTTTCAAATTCTTCGGCGTTTATGAGTAGCCTTGCGGCGAATTGATCGACGCGGTGTTCTTGCCGCTGATCGAAGTGCCCATTACCGGTTGGCGTATCACCGTAGTAGGCGTGGGCTAGGGCGCTGCAGTATTGGGTTATCGATTGGCCGCGCCTGGTGCTGATTATGCGCTTGTCGTGGTTGTACCAGCCGGGTGGGCCGTTGTCATGCCTGACGATCCGTACATTCAGCGATTCCGCTAGTCGGTGAAGTTCAACCGCTGTAATCGTCATTAAACCCCCTTTCTGCGTCCTCATCCGGCCCGTTGTATGCGACGGCATTAAGCGGCATCTCGTTTTCCTTTTCGCGTTGTTCTAGCCGCTCAACCATGATTCGAGCTAGCTCAACATCATCGAGGTCTTCTACCGCATAAGTGGCAGCGTAAGCCATGATGTCTTCCCTAGTTATGGACCCAGCTGCAACCAGCCCGGGGATGGGGTTAACGCCATATGCTGAAGCTAGTTCCACTACTGCATCGGCTTCGCTGTTTTTTAAGCGCCGCTGAATCGTGCTGTGTGTCGTGTGTAGCTTTTCCGCGACATGGCGCCAGGAGTCATTGCCCGTCGTTTCGCTTACCCATTCAGGCAGTGCCATGTTTTCCTGCATGTCATAAATGGTACAAAAATAAGCCAGAAAAAATCAAGCTGACCTGCATGGATTGATAATAAGCCACCCCTATGTGTGTAACTGGTTGACCACAACGCCAAAATGGCTTAAATTTAAGTCATGCCAAGCAAGGAGGACCCAATGACAACAAGAATAAAAGCAAAAACAGAAGCGCTCATCAGCCTACAACGATCACTAAGAAAAACAACAGCGAAATGGCCAAACTTATCGGCTGCACGCGAAAAACCTACCAAAGCGCAATCGAAGGAGAAAACGTATCCGCAGGATTTATGGCCCGAGTCGCATTCACATTCAAATAACCGGGATAACTTTATCCCGCGTGCGGTAGACCATAGCAAGACCGGGTCGAGGCTCATGCGACCAAGCGCCGTAGTGCTTATTCGGCAGCATTTCCAAGCCCATTTCCTTATACCGATCAGACATCTTGACTGCCTTTCCTCCACATGTAGAACCGTCGTACCAGATTCACTAATTACACAACGGATTTCGAATTCAATTTGAAGTGCCCCGGGTTTTGTTTCTAGCGCACCAGTACTTACCCAAACCCCCACCAAGGTGGTGCCATCTCAATTACAGAAAGCTAAGCAGATTCATCAATACCATTCATGTTTACAGCCTGAAGGTAATCATCAGCCCAATCACGCGCACGCTTAATATTGTCCCAATTCGGCGCAATGAAATTAACCACACTCCTCGGGACCGGCCCCAATATGCCAGTAAACAAAAAAGCAATCCCTATCTCAGGATGTCCAGCATCCCTATCCATGCGGGCGTCCTCCAAATCTTCAGCAGAGATATTAATTCTGTCAGCAATATAGTCAAACAGCTCAAAACCGTCGACATGTCGTGCGTCAATGTTCATTTCTTTCTACCCACTTTCCTGAAACGGGATAGGCTGTCATATCATACGGCTCATTGTCCCTAATCCGGTACACAACCCGAATCTTTACACCGTCAACCTCACCAGAAATTGTACGCTTATCACCATTCTTCCTCGCGTTGATCTCCTTAGACTCTAAAAGATCACGCACGGCGTCAACAATCTTTTTGCTCTGACCACCCCGAGGAAACTTCGACGCACCAGAATACCGAGAATCCCACCCATGGCCCGCGCGAGTCGAGGCCAAATGCAACAGCATATCGCCATTATTCGTAGGCCGATCCCGCCCCGTACAACACAGGGCCTGCCCCCGGAAAGCGGACATTACAAAAATCCCTCCTTAAGGAACCTTGTTAGTTATACGAATTTGCCGTGCACCGGCCACGCATCAGGAAATGAATTATCCGGGGCATCTTCCTTCGAGGAAGCACCTGGCTTCATCTCGTCCACTGGGTAATCTGACGGAGGTGCGGCACGCTTAGCAGCCTGCGCCTGTAGCTCCCCAAGACGCTTCGCGTTGTCATCGAACTTCTGCGGGTCCGAGCCAAGCAGATCTGCGTTTTCCTCCGAGATTCCATACTTTGACAGTGCCTTCGACCGGGCAAGCTCCACCTGGAACTGTGTAGTTTTATTGCGCTCTGCTTCCAGTGCTTCCTGGGCGCACTGCAGCTCGGTCTTCTCGGCGTCCTGCATTTCACGGAACTTTTCAGCATCGGCTCGATACTCGTTACGTTCGGTGCGGTATTTCGCGTTTTCCTTGCGTAATTTTTCAGGCTCTTGCTGGTAGGACTCGGTGGTGCGCTCTGTTTTTGAGTTCCCCTCGTCCTGGGCGGGGTCCTGCTGGGCCACCTCGGCGGCTTCGTTTTGTCCGTCGTTGGTGGCGGTGGTTTCTTCTGCCATTGCGTAACCTCCTGGGTTATCTAATTTTGGGCATGAAAAAGCCCCCGCCACCAACCATGTGGTGTGGGGGTTGCGCGCTAAAGAGGAATCGAATCTCAACGAAATATCACCAGATAGCACAAAAGCCACCCCATAAAAACAGAGGTGGCCAAAGATTCAGATTAGATTAGCGAATGCTTTTCGTTAGTAACCGTTTGACTCCGCAACCACTTCATCAGAATCAGGTGCGAACATGGTTACTCGAAAGTTCAACAAGCTAGAAAGAACATCAAACAAAAAACGCTGCGCACTTAGATCCTCTGACTCATAAATGGCGAAACAAGTCTCGATTTCATCGTCGAAGATTTTTAGTTCTTCGGACAACGTAGCCGAAGCCCCGCCATCCACAACGAATCGGTAACAGTCACGATCATTGTCATAAGCGAGTTCACGCACCCTATCAACATCAGACAAAATCGTCAGCACGCGACCAACGGGAGCATCGGTAGTGATTCCTGCACTAGTCGACACGACTCCTCACCACCTCTTGTTTATCCTGGCTTATCACTGTAACTCGTTCTAATTCATCATAACTTTTTAAAGCCTGATCAACCTGATCTAAAGCTTTGTCCATTGCCATTTCGGTCCTGTATGAAGTGTCCTACCTCGCCCCACCACCAGCAACGCTTCAACCTGAAAGACTCAAGTCCACCACCAACACCCTAGAAGGCGGAATCAACGCCGAGGTCAAACGCTTAGCCAACACCCACCAAGGACTAACCCTAGAACACCAACGCCGCATGATCGATTGGTGGCTTTATCTCAAAACACAACTGCCTGACGACCCGCTAGAGATCGCCAGGCAGTGCAACTGGGGCCAAGACCAACTCGCCAAAGTCAATGCCTTGATCCACAAAGAAAACCACACCAACCAGCTACTTGGTCAGCCAGCCCTATACGACCCGGGTATCGATGTTGAATACACGCACTCAATCGGTATCTGGAAAGGCCAGATCTAGGGAATTGGCGACACGCCGTAAAACACACTTTTGTCGTTGAGCCCCATTTTTGACCCAGTTTTGACCCACTTTGACCCAGAACCGGCCTAAATCAGACCAAACCAAACTGAACCGAAAACCAAAAAATACCCAAACTACCTGGCATTTTGCCTGGCAGCTCGGGTTAAAGATGGTGCCCCAGGTGAGACTCGAACTCACACTGGACGGGTTTTGAATCCGTTGCCTCTGCCAATTGGGCTACTGGGGCGTGCGCTAAATAGCCTATAACACCATCCCCTTAATTAACTAATCAGCTGCTCATAAGCTATTTTCGTGACCTTTATCGAATGGCAACAGCTACCAATTACCGACACTTCCCGGTCGGGCCATTACTGGCGCCACACGATGCATATAATAGCGCGCATGGTTACTCATCTCCTCAACATTCTGCGCGGTGCGCTAATCGGTTCCGCAGAACTGGTTCCCGGCGTATCCGGCGGAACCGTCGCGTTGATCGTGGGCATCTATGAACGCGCCCTCCACAACGCCAACCTGCTGCTGAAAGCAAAATTCCGCGAAGTCGAATGGATCTTCCTGCTCACCATCGGCGTCGGCATGTTCGCCGCCGTATTCGGCCTATCCGGCATCCTGAGCTCCTTCGTGGAAGGCACCCCAGATGTTGCCCGCGCCCTATTCTTCGGCATGGTGGCGGTCTCCATCATCGTGCCACTGATGATGATTGACGAGGACCTGAGCAAAAAGAAAGGCCCGGCCATCATCACGTTCCTGATCGCCGCCGGGCTCGTCGCATTCGTTACCGGGTTCACCTCCGAACCGAACCGGGATCCTTCACTGATCACGGTCTTCTTCGCCGCAGCTATTGCGGTCTGCGCCCTGGTGCTGCCGGGTGTATCCGGCTCGCTGATCTTGCTGACCCTGGGCCTGTACAACTTCGTCATCGGCTCGGTCTCCGACCGCGACCTCACCGTGCTGGCTGTCTTCGCCGCTGGCGCACTGACCGGACTGGTGGCCTTCGTGAAGGTCATCAACTACTTGCTGGACCAGCACCGCACCCTGACCCTAGTGGCCATGGCTGGCCTGATGGTCGGCTCATTGCGCGCGATTTGGCCCTGGCAAGGCGACGGTGACGCGAACTTCCTGACGCTCATCCTGATGATGCTGCTTGGCGCGGCCATTGTCGCCGCCTTCGTTATCGCCGACCGCACACAAACGAAGAAGAAGGTACAGGTTTAACCAAACTTTTCGGCGATGGCTTTGGAAACTGGCTCCGGTAACAGGTCCGAAACATCGCCGCCAAAGCGGACGACCTCTTTGACCAACGACGAAGAGGTATAACCGTATTTTTCATCGGTGAGCAAGAAATAGGTATCAATGCCAGATAGCCGCTTGTTCATCTGCGCCATCGGCAGCTCGTATTCATAATCCAACGAGCTGCGCAGGCCTTTGACCAAACAATCAATGTTGTGCTCATCGGTGTATTTCACCAATAGATCACTCCAGGCATCGACACTGACGTTGTCACAATCAACAGAACGCCGGATCAACTCCATACGCTCTTCGACGCTAAACAACCCCTTCTTATTCGGGTTAGCTGTCACCAGCACCGTGACGTGATCAAAAGACTGCGCAGCACGGGTGATGATATCCACGTGCCCCATGGTCACCGGATCAAACGATCCCGGGCACACTGCCGTGGTGCGTTTATTCTGCTGGGTGTTATCGCTCATTGCTTCTCCTTGTGTTGCTGGGTATTCGGAAAGCCAAGGCCCCGGAATTTTCAGTCTGAAATTTCAATTTCGGGGTGTTAGTAGCAGGCTTATAATTATCAGCCGTCGTTCTCAGTTCCACGGTAGTTGGCCATATCCATCCGCGCTTTGCCGTAGGTGCGGCGTTTCAATTTCTGCGTGGTCGGAACAAAGCCTTCTGGCCACGGAGCTTCCGCTGAGCGCACTTCCCGCTCGATCACCACCATCGCATCTGGGTTGAGCACCCGTGGTAGCTGATCCAACAGCTCTGCCAGCTCGTCGTTGCCTACCGCATACGGCGGATCCGCCAGCACCAGATCAAAGCGCTCACCAGTGCGTGCAACATAATCCAGCGCGGGTGCGGCAACCACATCAATCTGGGCGCCGACATCAGCCAACACGGCAGCATTGCCATGGATGATTTCGCAGGCCTCCTGGCTGGCGTCGACAAGCACCACCCGGTCTGCTCCCCTGCTGGCAGCCTCCAGGCCCAGTGCGCCGGAACCAGCAAACAAATCCAACACCCGCGCGCCGGGAAACTCCAAACGCGCATTCAGCGCAGAAAACAGCCCCTCCCGGGCGCGGTCACTAGTCGGGCGAGTACCTTCTGCGGGCACCGCAATCTTTCTGCCACGGGCACTGCCTGCAATAATCCGAGTCATGCCCACCAGTGTAACCGGCGAAAACCTGGCAAACCGCGCTAGCCTAGCTAGGTCTTAGCTAAATACTCATAGCCATCATCGTCAATGCCTGCAACCATCGCGCGCGCCATCGCCACATCGTGTTCGATGATGCTTGCGGCTTGCACCTTCGCTTGCTCAATCAGCGCGGAATCATTCTGCACATCCAGCAACTTCAACTGCGAATGCACACCAGACTGTTCAGTACCCAAAACGTTGCCTTCCCTACGGTGCGCAAGATCAATCTGGGCGACGGCAAAACCATCGTTAGTACCCGCCACCTGCTGCAAACGCGCATTCGCCGGGTGGCCCTCCGGTGCCAAGGTGTGGAACAAACACACCGAAGGCTGGGTGCCACGGCCAATACGGCCACGCAATTGGTGCAACTGCGAAAGACCAAAGCGCTCCGATTCGCGCACGATCATCATCGTGGCATTCGGCACATCCACCCCCACCTCAATGACGGTGGTGGAAATCAACACGTTGATCTCACCAGCAGCGAACTTCTGCATCACCTCTTCTTTATCCGGCCCGCTCATCCGGCCGAACAACACACCAATGCGCGCGCCTGTAATCTCCGTGGGCACATCATCCAGCACCTCACGCTTCGGCGGCTCAAAAGCAGCAAACAACCCATCCTGCGGTAGTGGGCGCTCATCCTCGCCATAACGGGCGAACGGGTCCTCTTCTGCCAGATCCTCCGGGGCGGAATTCGGCATAGCCACCGGCGGGATCTCCGCACCCAGCTTCAGGGCGAGCTCAATCACCCCACCCGCACCATCAATGCGTGGGGTGACCACATACGCCTGGTGCCCGGCCGCGAGTTCTTCTTCCAGCCGGTGCCACATGCGATCGGTCCACCCCTGGTGCTCATGCTGCACCACCGAAGAACTAATCGGTTGACGCCCACGCGGGAGCTGCTTGATCGTCGATTCCGCCAGATCACCAAACACCGTCATCGCGATCGTGCGCGGAATTGGCGTTGCCGTCATCACCAACAGGTGCGCCACCGGGGAAGTCTTGGCGCGCAGCTTATCGCGTTGCTCCACACCAAAACGATGCTGCTCGTCGACGATAACCAAACTGAGTTCGCAAAACTCTACCGTGTCTTCCAACAAGGCATGCGTGCCGATGACAATATCCGCCTGGCCAGAAACAATCTGCAGCAGCGCCTCGCGCTTGGCTTTCACCGGCATGGAACCAGTCAGCAACACGACGTTTGCCTCTACCCTGGCCGCGCGCAAAGTAGCGGTGATGCTGCGGGCGTGCTGCGTCGCCAAGACCTCCGTGGGAGCCAACAACGCGGCCTGCTTATCGTTATCCGCCGCCTGCAACATCGCAGCGAGAGCAACCACCGTTTTGCCGGAGCCGACCTCGCCCTGCAGCATGCGCGACATCGGGAAATTACGCTGCATTTCCCCGCTGATCTCAGATAACGCCGATTCCTGGTCTTCGGTGAGCCGGTAGGGCAAACCGTCGACAAGCTGACGGTATTTGTCCCCCGGCGGCAAGGGGTTGGCACTAGCTTTTTGCGCATCCAACCGGCGCAGCGCCATCACCAACGCGAGGGTGAGCGCTTCTTTGTCTTTCAATGTTTCCACAGCCGGGCCATTGCCAAGAAAAGGTGGAAAATGCAGATCCCACAACGCCTCATTCAGCGTCATACCGCCATTGGCAGGATCTGGCAACAGCGGCATCGTGCGCAAAGATTCATAGATCGCGCCTAAAATCCGCGCAGATTCCAGCCCACCTTTTTGCCGGTAAATCGGAATGAAAGGCTGGGCGGCAAGATAGGTAGTCAGCCCCTCATAGCGCTCCAGCTTTTTCATCGCCCCACTGCTGAAAGTTTTCTTCGGCTTAGCATCAGGGCCTGTAGAAGAATTGCTAAACACCAAGCATTGCGGGTGCGTAACAGTCAGATGCTTCTGAAAAACCCGCACCTTACCAGTGACCATGATCGTCGCACCTTTCCACACCCCAAAAACCTGGTGGTGGAAAAACACCAAGGTCACACCGTTGCTAAGAGTAATCTCGGTGCGTTTTTTACCCGTATCAATCTTCTCCCAGCTCACCACCGTCGAGATAAAAGTAATCGGATCGGCAGAATTAAGATCCTCATCCGTGATGCTGTCATCCCGGCGCGAGAAAGCGCGGGGGAAATACGTGATTAACTCGCCGCACGTGCGGACCTCCAGGGCCTTGGCAATTGCCTTGGCTTCTTTCTCGCCGACGACGTCGGCAAGGTCCCGGTCATCACGCCAGCCCAGCACGTCATTCCACCCCTAGTTCAATTGGCCCTGTTTCCGTTGCAAATACGATGACTTCTACGCCCAGCTTGGCCAGTGCCTCGGCGTCAATAGCGGCCGGAAACGGGGTGAGTACGGTGATTTGTTCGGTGTCGTCGCCGACCAGGTTGGATGCCACGCGTAGTACTTCGGGGCCGAGCTGATCACCGAACTCGGTTGGGTTTTCGATTATTGCTGTGCGCATGGCATTAGCGGCCTCACACATGGTTTCGGTGGCTTCGGCTGGGGGCAGGGTTTTGTCGTACACCGAAATCGCGGCAATGCCCGCGCACAGTGAGGCGGTCTCGATGACCTCCGCGCCCTGGGAACGCCAGCGTTGATGCTGCTGGGCGTTGGTGTAGCCGTTGCTGAGCACGGTCAATTGCGAGAGGTTTGCGGGCGCGGTTGCGGTAGCTGCGCGCGTGTGCGAGGTATTGGTGGAAGTTGCCTTAGCAGAGCCCAGTACACCACGGTATTGTTCTACGAATTCCTGCGGCGCTGCCACTTGCGCACCGGCTTGTGCGAATAGTTCCGCGATTTTGGAATCATCCACCAAGGCCACTAACTGCCGGTGCTTGGTGCGGGATTTAGTGCGAGGTTTAGCGTGAGGTTTAGTGCGAGCAGCCGTGCCACTGTCACTGTCACTGTCATTGCCATTGCCATTGCCATTGCCATTGCCGATGGCATTACCTGTGGCCCCGGTTTGGTCTTCTCGGTGAGCGCCGTCGTCGCCTGCTGATGTCGCCGACAAAGTATCTGCTGATGCTACCGACAGGGCATCGGCCTGGGCATCGGGTAGCACCTCCAGGCGAATATCGCTCGGGCGGCCATGCTCCAGGCTTTCTTCAATCACTGCCCCGGCGCGGTGACTGTGAATGTGCACGGTGGCCTCGGTGTCGTTGACGCGGGCGATGATCAGGCTGTCGCCCAGTGGTGTGATGCCGGCTTCGAGCTGGTCGACGTCGCCGGTGAAAAAGAACATCACCTCCAGGTGGTGGCTGCGGTTCTGGTCGGCGTGCGAGACGAAAGTATCGGTGGCCAGTGCGCTGGCGTGTGGTTCTGTGCGGCCTTCCAGTTCGTCGACCAGCGTTTGCAGCAGCACTAGTAGGCCTACTCCCCCGGCATCGACGACGCCGGCCTCGCGGAGTTCTGGCAGCTGCGAAGGAGTGGCGGCGAGCGCTTGTTCGCCGGCATGGAGGGCACTGCGGGCGGTGGTGAGTAGGTCTGTCTCTGCGGCTTCGGTCGCTGCCGCGGGATCCGTGGCATGCGCGCATGCACGCAGCACGCTGATGATGGTGCCTTCTACCGGCGCTGCGATGGCTTTTTCTGATAATTCCACCGCGCTGTGCAACGCTAAGCGCAACTGTGGGGGTTGCAGGCAGCTATCCGGGCAGGAATCGGCAATGCCGCGTAGTACCTGCGACAGGATCACCCCGGAGTTGCCGCGTGCTCCGCGCGCAGCGCCCATGGCTAGTGCAGTAGCAACGTGGTTATCTGGAGTTTCGGCGGCTTGGGCCAGAGCCGAATCCATGGTGAACGACATATTCGAGCCGGTATCGGAATCCGGTACCGGGTACACATTCAGCCCGTTGATTTCGCTGCGCCGACGCTGCAGCTCTGTAGCTGCGCGCTGCGCCCAACGACGCAGACCTGCCCCGTCGAGGCGGGTGGCAGGTGCGGTGGCGTCGGCAAGAGTATCTGGGCGCAAAGACATGATGTTCTAGCTTACAATCTTATAATTGCCAATCAATTGGCTGGCAACCCTGGTCTGTCAGGTACTGGTTGGCGCGGCTAAACGGGCGGGAGCCGAAAAAGCCCCGGCGTGCCGAAAGTGGTGACGGGTGTGGGCTGGTAATGGCGGGGCAGTCGAGGAATTTCTCGCATTCCTGAGCTTGTTTGCCCCACAGAATGGCCACCAAGTTTTCTGCCGGTAGGGCGCGCAGGATGGCTCCAGTCACTGCCTCCCAGCCTTGTTTGCGGTGTGAGCCTGCTTGACCCGGCGCGACAGTAAGCACCCGGTTGAGTAGCAGCACGCCTTGCTCGTGCCAAGGGCGTAGGTCGCCGTCGGCGGTAACAGCATGCCCGGTATCGGCGGCGAGTTCTTGGTAGATATTCGCCAGTGAGCGTGGCGGGGCTCCGGTGGCTGCCGGGTGGGTGGAAAACGACAGTCCCATCGCGTGCCCGGGTGTTGGGTAGGGGTCTTGGCCGACGATGAGCACGCGGACCTTGTCCAACGGCAGGGATAGGGCGCGGAAGACGTCGTCTTCTGCTGGCAGGTAGTCTCCTTGGCTGGCGTAGCTCATGGCCGCGATGATCTCGTCGCTCACAGTGGATAGTGCTGGGTACCAGGACTTGTCGACGCGATTGAGCAGGCCGGGCCAGGCGGAGAGTTTCTGGGCAAGTTCGGCGCCTGCTTGGTTACCTGTGCTGTCGTGGTTAGCTGCAAGCTCAGTATCGGTCATTGGAAAGACTCCCATCCTTGGTTGGCTGCGCTGTGTTGGATTGGTGTGGCATCCATACAGACATTGTGCTGCGCGGATTTCGTCCCGGCGGTGATCTCACCGATGCGCCGGAAGCCCGACGGCGCGGATTTGGCAGTGGCTGCAAGCAGAGTATGATCTTCTCCCCCACCGAGTACCCAATCCCAGGGGTCCATGCCTAGCACCTGACCAGCGTGGACGAGCAAGTCATCCGGGGCAAGCGCAGCAGAGTCCAGATCGATGCCTACCCCAGAACGTTGACACAACAACTGCAGTTCGCGGAGCAACCCATCCGAGTTATCCGTCATCGCCGAAGCCCCTGCGGCACGGGCGATCATCCCACGGTTGGGGCTGAGCCACGGAGCGCAGTGGGCGTCAACAAGCGAGGTGAGCTCCCGGGGAATATCCGCCCGGCCAAACCGCTCCAGCAACGCCAGCCCAGCCGCCGACCACCCCAGACGGCCATGGGCAACCAGCTGCTGCCCGGCGCGCGCCCGGTCCAAAGTCAGCGGGCTACGGGAACCGCCCAACGAACCCACAGCGGTAATCGTGACAATGAGCTGGTTCGACTTTGTGACATCACCGCCGACCAACTCAGCAGTGTACCGGCGGGCCCGGGTGCCAATGCCTGCAGCAATACCCCGCACGACCTCCAGCGGTGTCTCCGGCGGAGCAGACAGCGACAACAACGCCGCAGTCGGGCGCGCACCCATGGCCTCAATATCGGCGAAATTTTGCAGGATGGCTTTCTGCCCTACCTCTTCCGGGCTGGACCAATCCAGACGGAAATGTCGACCTTCCACCAAGGTGTCGGTGGCGACTACCGTGCGCGAGTTGGGTTGGCCCGGAAATAGCACCGCGGCATCGTCGCCGTTAATCACTGACGGCGCAGCATCGGTAATAGCCTGGATGACCTCGCGCTCACTGACTTCACCGAGGGTACGGCGAGTTGACTGGGTTGGCTGGACTGTCTGGGCTGGCTGGGTCGGCTTATCGCTCACTCATAGCCTTTCATTCGATGCTGTTCGTTAGACTTTCGATTATGACTGCAGATCCCACCAACAATGCAGATAGCGCAGATGGCGCTTCACCAGACAACGAGCTGGCAGCTACCGACCCGGTGGAAGGCATCGGCCGCGCCCCCATTTACACCTCGCTGGGCTTATCACTAGGCCTGGTCGCGGTGGTACTAGCGGGTGCGCGCATCATTGGCGGTGGTGCCCCGACGGTGACACTATCGGATTTGCCCGCCGAACACGCAGATTCTGCCGAATGCCAACAGCTTATCGACTCGCTTCCCGACGAAGTCGCTGACCTCCCACGCGCAGAAATCGCCGAGCCCACCCCCGCCGGTGTGGCCGCCTGGGCCGCCGGAAGCTCTGGTGCTGGCGGAAACTACCGCGACCAAGTAAGCCTGCGGTGTGGCGTGGACACTCCGTTCCAATACAGCGAATATTCACACACGCAGGTGGTTGAAGCCGACGGTGCTAGCTCTAGTGAGAACTCTAGCGGCAGCGCTAGTGACGGTAATACAGCAACCGAATGGCTCGAGGTACAAGACCAAACCCCAGGTTCAACGCTAACCACCTGGTATTCCACCAACCGCTTTCCGACGGTCGCGGTCACCGTTGACCGCGCGGGTAATGGCACTGCCGGTGACGGCGGTGCAGACGGTGGCGCTGGCGGAAATGCTACGGCGCCAGATAGCGCGGCGGCAACCACCCGAGAGGCCCACAAAGCCATCGCGCAATTGACTGGAGCCACAGAGGCCTTAGAACTTCGCAAGCACCAACCGCACCCGGCCCCGTTGTCTGAACTCGCCTCCGGCAGCTCCGACGACCTCGCTGCCTGCCAGTCACTGATCAGCGCCGCTCAGGATGGTTTCACCCCGGCGGAAGGCTACGAACTGTACGACGACACCGCCAAAGACACCATCGCCTGGACGCACCCGGGCTACGAGCCGATCGTGCTGCGCTGCGGCATCGCGGCCCCCGACGTTCCCCTGGGTGAGCGTTTGCAACAAATCAACGAAGTGCCGTGGTTTGAAGACACCGTGCTTGCCGACGGCACTACTGCCTCCACCTGGTACCCGTTGGGCCGGGAAGTTGCGGTAGCAGTATCGACGCCGCAGGCGGCTGCGCAAGAATCACTCTCACGCATCACGGAGCTGCTGAAACAACACACTGCGGCCGCCCCCAATGCCGGTTAGCGCGCCGGGCTTGCCTAGCTGGCTGCTAGCGCGCCAGCGCGGTTTGGGTTGCTAGCGCGCCAGCGCCGTCTGGATCATGGTATCCAGCAACTCCGGGTAGGCAACACCGCTGGCCTGGAATACCTGCGGGTACATCGAAATCGGCGTAAAACCTGGCATGGTGTTGATCTCGTTGATCACCGGGCCGGATGCGGTAACGAAGAAATCCACCCGAGCCAGTCCCTGGCAATCAAGTGCCCGGAATGCGGCCTGCGCCATGTCCTGCAGCTGGCCGGTAACCTCATCGTCATACGGGGCCGGAATGGTCGGGGTGACAACGTCGGCAAGATACTTAGTTTCAAAACCGTAAAAGCCCTCTTCGCTGGCAGCAATATTGTTCAGCTTCGCTGGCACGGAAGCCACGATGCTGCCATCCGGATACTGCAAAACGCCGACCTCAACCTCGTCACCAACGATCTCGGTTTCCACGATCGCTTTGCCCGCCACATCCGCATCGCGCGCGGCATCCAGAGCCGCCGGGAAATCTTTCCAATCAGTGACCTTGGAAACCCCAATCGAGGAGCCACCGCGGGCCGGTTTCACAAACACCGGCAGTCCCAAGCGCTGCTTGTCGTCGTCGGCAAGCTCCTCGCCTGCCCCGACAACTGCCTCGGGGGTGACCGGCAGCTGCTCGGCAACCAGCAGCTTTTTCGTGTACTCCTTGTCCATGCTCGCTGCCGAAGACAACACACCGGTGCCCACGTACGGAATATCGGCTAATTCCAGCATGCCCTGGATGGTGCCGTCCTCGCCGAACGGGCCATGTAGGACAGGAAAAACCACATCGAACTCTGCGTGAACTTTACCGGTGGTGAGATTGTGCAGCACCCGACGCTGCGGGTTCAGCGATAATGCAAGCTCGTCGCGCAGCGTAACTTCCGGCAACTGGCCATCGACAATTTTTAAGCCCTGCTCGCCTACCGTGAACACACCGTCTTTAGTGATGCCGACAGGAATGACCTCATAATGGTCCCGGTCCAAGTGAGCCATGACCGCCGAAGCGGATACGCAAGAAACCGAATGCTCGGTGCTCCGGCCACCATAAAATACTGCCACGCGCGTCTTGTTTGTCATGCGCGTCATGCTACCACCGGCCAGTAGCGTTTCTGCGGCTTATCCGGGCTACTCGGACTTCTTCGACCGTCCCATCAGTGAAACCATCATGTCGGCCACCGCGAGATCTTCATGGCACACGGAATACACCGCCTGGGTCAGCGGCATATCGACGTTATGGTCCTGGGCAAGCTGAAAGATCGAATTCGACGAGATCACGCCTTCCGCTACCTGGCCTTTCGTTGCGGCTTTCGCTTGCGCCAAGCTATCTCCCAAGCCTAAACGCTTGCCAAAAGTGCGGTTGCGAGACAGCTCCGAGTTACACGTAGCCACCAGATCCCCCAAACCGGCCAGGCCCGCGAAGGTGCGCTCGTCGGCGCCCAGGGCGTTACCCAAACGAGTGATCTCCGCCAGGCCGCGGGTGATCAGCGTGGCTTGGGTATTTTCCCCCAGACTCAACCCGGTGGCCATGCCACAAGCCAGAGCGATAACGTTTTTACAGGCCCCACCGAGCTCACAGCCGATGACGTCGGTATTGGTATACGGGCGGATATAGTGATTCGCCACCGCGGCCTGCACCAGCTTCGCGCGATTTTCATCCACGCACGCGATCACGGTAGCCGCGGGCTGTTCCAAAGCAACCTCGCGTGCCAGGTTGGGCCCCGATAGAACAGCGACGCGGTCTTCTTCAATGCCGGCTTCCACGATGACTTCCGTCATGCGCTTCAACGTGCCGCGCTCAATGCCCTTCGAAATCGACAGTACCGTGGCATCGTTGGGAATCAGCGGCGCCCAGGCGCTGACATTATCGCGGAGAGTTTGCGAAGGCACGCCACACACCACGATTTCCGCACCGCCCAATGCGGCCGCGATATCAGTGGTGATTTCCAGGGCGTCGGGAAGCGTAATGCCAGGCAAATAATCCGGGTTTTCCCTGGTGTTGCTGATGGTTTCCGCGAGTTCTTGCCGCCGCGCCCACAAGCAGACGTGGTTTCCGGCATCGGCGAAAACTTTTGCCAGCGTGGTACCCCACGAACCAGCTCCCATGACCGCGACCCTCATTGCGCCTCCTTGAAATACATCCCCACCAGCCTACCGTTTGGGCGCACGCTGGTTATGCAAAATGCGGTGGTTTTGGGGAAAATAGACAGCATGGTGAAAAAATCCCAGATGAGCGAAGCCGATAAAGATAACCAAAGCGGATTTAACCTCTCCGCCCGTTATCACCAAATCGGGAAAAATCCAGGTGCCGAATATCGTAAACCAACGCTGGCAGCTGGTGCCGTGCTGTGGCGCCGCGGTGACAACGGTACTGCAGAGGTCGCGGTGATTCACCGCCCGCGATACGACGATTGGTCACTGGCCAAAGGCAAGGTTGACCCTGGCGAATCACTGGCCGGCTGCTGCGTGCGCGAAATCGCCGAGGAAACCGGTTATCAAGTCCAGCTCGGCTCACTACTGGGATCGGTCAACTACCCCGTGCAAGGACGCACCAAGGTGGTTTTTTACTGGAACGCGAATATCACCGGCGGAAAATTCCAGAAAAATGAGGAAGTCAACAAACTGCGCTGGCTCAGCGTAAACGAGGCACACGAGAAACTCACCTACGACACCGACCGGCGGGTCTTGGAACAAGCAGCCATCCGGCATGACGACGCCGTCGACACGCGCGTACTGTATGTGCGCCACGCCAAAGCACATGACCGCAAAACCTGGAGCGGTGACGACAACTTGCGCCCGCTGCATAAAAAAGGGCGTCGGCAAGCAGAATTTCTGGTGCCCATGCTGAGTGCGTACAAGCCGACCGCACTGTATTCCGCAGAACCTGCGCGCTGCCAATCCACCATTGCCCCATTGTCCGACGCACTAAGCCTGCCAGTGACCACTGAACAGATTGTGGGGGATGCCGGATTGGATGATCTCCCAGCGGCCACCGCGCGATTCCGAGAAATTGCTACCGGCGGTGGGGTTCCGGTCATCGTCTCACAAGGCGGGATGATGCCGGAGATCATCGAGACTTTAGCGGCTGAAGCCGACTTTGACATCGAACCGCGGGAATTTAAAAAAGCCGGCACCTGGGTGCTCGCGCTGCGCGAAGGCAAGCTCGTCGGTGCCGACTATCTGGCCTCGCCACTGCCAGTACGCTAGCTACGAACCTGTGGCTTGAAGCTTGGACGGCGCGATTCGAAATCACTAATCGCGTCGTCATTTTTTAATGTCAACCCGATATCATCCAAGCCTTCACGCAGGCGCCAGGCCGTGTAATCGTCGATTTCAAATGGGTAGACATTCCCGCCGACCTTCACGGAACGCGATTCCAAGTCGACCGTCGCCTCAGTGCCTGGTTCTGCTTCCAGCTGCTTCCAGATCAGCTCGATATCGGACTGTTCCATAATGCCCGCCAACAGGCCGGCCTTACCGGCGTTACCGCGGAAAATATCGGCGAACCGGGGCGAAAACACCGCACGGAAACCGTAATCACCCAGCGCCCAGACTGCGTGTTCACGGGAGGAACCGGTGCCGAAATCCGGGCCGACGAACAGCACGGATCCATTACGGAACTCTTCGCGGTTGAGCACGAAGTCATCGTTTTTACGCCAGTTGGCAAACAGACCGTCCTCAAACCCCGTGCGTGAGACGCGCTTGAGGTAGACCGCAGGAATGATCTGATCGGTATCAACGTTGGAATACGGCAGTGGCACACCAACGCCGGTGTGTGTGGTGAACTTTTCCATGGGTTGTGCTCCTCTTTGTCCTAGCTAGCTTTTACAGATCCGCCGGGCTGGCCAGGGTGCCTTTGATCGCAGTAGCAGCGGCTACGGCTGGCGAGACCAAGTGGGTGCGTCCGCCGGGGCCTTGACGACCTTCGAAGTTGCGGTTTGACGTCGACGCCGAACGCTCGCCTGGGCGCAGTTGATCTGGGTTCATGCCCAGGCACATCGAACAGCCAGCAGTGCGCCATTCCGCACCAAAGTCGATAAAGATTTTGTCCAAACCTTCTTCTTCGGCTTGCTGCTTGACCCACGCCGAGGACGGCACCACCATCATGCGGGTGTCCGCGGCCAACTTGTGTCCGCGGACAACCTCGGCGGCAGCACGGAGATCTTCGATGCGCGCGTTGGTGCAGGAGCCCAAGAAAACGGTGTCGATCTTGATATCACGCAGTGGGGTACCTGGTTGCAGGTCCATGTAGGCCAGGGCTTTTTCTGTAGCAGCGCGGTCGCTGTCGTCGGTGCAGTCTTCCGGGTTCGGCACCACCGCGTCTAGTGGCAAGCCTTGACCAGGATTGGTTCCCCAGGTGACAAATGGGCGCAGCGCAGAGCCGTCGATCTCCACAACAGTGTCGAACTCAGCACCCTCATCCGTCGGCAAGGTCTTCCAATATGCGACAGCTTCGTCGAAGTTTTCTGGGGCGAATTCGCGCCCACGCACGTAGTCAAAGGTCTTTTCATCCGGCGCGACCATGCCTGCACGCGCACCGGCTTCGATAGACATATTGCAGATGGTCATGCGCGCTTCCATCGAAAGCTTCTCGATAGCCTCGCCGCGATATTCAATGATGTGGCCTTGCCCGCCGCCGGTGCCGATCTTCGCAATGATCGCCAGGATTAGGTCCTTAGCCGTTACGTCTGGCTGCAGTTCGCCGCTGACCTCAATGGCCATGGTTTTGAAAGGCTTCAGCGATAAAGTCTGCGTGGCCATGACATGCTCTACCTCAGAGGTACCAATACCCATCGCAATCGAACCGAATGCCCCGTGGGTAGAAGTGTGCGAATCACCACAGACGATAGTCATTCCTGGCTGCGTGATCCCGAGCTGCGGACCGACAGTATGGACAATGCCCTGCTGCTTATCCCCCATGGAATGCAGACGGATACCGAATTCCTCACAGTTTTTGCGCAGCGTGCCCACCTGCGTGCGGGAGGTTTCCTCTTTAATCTCCAGCAGGTTACCTTTAGTAATGCCTTCGGTCGGGACGTTATGATCCTCCGTAGCCAAATGCAGCTCCGGGTGCCGCATGGTTCGGCCATTCATCCGCAGTCCGTCAAAGGCCTGCGGGCTAGTAACCTCGTGTAGCAGCTGGAAGTCGATATAGATCAGGTCTGGTTTGCCGCCTTCTCCTTGAACAACAACGTGATCGCGCCATACTTTTTCAGCCAGAGTGAGTTTTTCTGTCATGGTTTCCACCTCACTTGTTCTCCCACATGTTAGGAAGATAGTATCACGGTATGGGACGGTATAGTGAAATCTCGGGAATCAAGGTGCTCGATCGCGCGATTGCGATTATGAAAGCCACCGCGACAACCCCCATGAACCTCTCCGAACTGTGCACAGACACCGGCATCCCCCGCGCCACCGCACACCGTCTGGCCAGCGCATTGGAGATGCACCGGATTTTGGCACGACGGGCCGACGGACGCTGGGGTGCGGGCCCAGAACTTCCCGGCTCTCAGGACAAACTGGTGGCCACAGCTACCCCATTTATGGAAAAACTGATGGAATCAACCGGCGAATCCGTGCAGCTCTACCAGCGCCGCGGCGACGAACGCATCTGCATCGCAGCCTGCGAACCAGCTTCTGGCCTGCATAACGTGGTGCCGGTAGGTTCGACACTGACTTTGAATTCAGGTTCAGCCGCCCGGGTCCTGCTTGCCGCCATCACCGACACTGTCGAACGCGATCGGATCCTACACACCGCTTCCTACACACTTGCCGACGTCACCGATGCCGTCGAACGTGGCTGGTCAGAATCCATCGGTGAACGCGAACCAGGCCTAGCCAGCATCTCCGCACCAGTGCATGATGCCGCCAATACTGTGGTCGCAGTACTGTCCATCTCCGGCCCAATCGAACGCATGTACCCCAGCCCTAGCGAGTGCTACGCAGGCATTATCCAACAAACCGCACGGGAACTCAGCGCACAATTATAGATTTGCAATGGTTTAAGATTAGGTGTTGCACGCATGCCAAGTGAAAAAGACGCTCCACAGCCAGCACTGATGTGGTTTCGGGATGACCTCCGGTTGCAAGATAACGCGGCACTCGCTTGGGTTGCGAAGCAAGGCCCAGTAATTGCCGTTGTTATCGATGAAGATGCAACTGTGACAGGCGCCCGGGCACTGGGCGCAGCCACACGTTGGTGGTGGCAACGCAGCGTGCACCAGCTGCAACACAAGCTGCATGCTCACGGTGTTCCGCTGCTGTATTACCAGGGCGATCCGCGCGCGATCATTCCTGCCGTCGTCGAAGAGTTCGGGGTATCCGCGGTGGGCTGGTCACGGCGCTATCACAAGCCTTTGCGGGAACTGGATGCACAACTTAAGCGCCTACTGCAAGAAAAAGGCGTAGCTGCGAAAAGTTTTCCTGGACACTTATTAACCGAGCCCTGGGAAGTGCAGACACAACAAGGCAAGCAATATAAGGTCTACACCCCATTTGCGAAAACCGCCCGCGGAGTTGCCGAGGATAATGTTGCCAGCTACCTCAACAATGGCGATGATCAATCCCCTTCGTCGACAAGTCATGATGAACTGGGCCCAATTGGGTTCGCAGGCCCCGGGGCAGATTTGCCGTCCGCCCACCCGCTACCCGATTGGGACGAAGCCGACTGGACGCTTTCCTTAGCCCAACACTGGAGTCCCGGAGAAAACGCGGCCTGGCAGCTAGCCGAGGAATTTTTATCCCAATTAGCTGCAGCTTCAAAGCAGCGAGCCCCTCATTATGCTGCTGACCGTGACCGTTTGGATAAAAAAGCCACTTCCCGACTCTCACCGTACTTACGCTTTGGCGAAATCAGCATCCACCGCCTGTGGGCATTGATCACACAAGCCAGCGATAGTGGCCGTATCACCAATGAGGACGCGTCTGCATTCCTGAGTGAATTATTGTGGCGCGATTTCGCCTGGCACCGGCTCTACCACTTACCGGATCTGCACCAACGCAACGTACGGGAACAGTTCGACCATTTCGATTGGCACTGGGACGAAAATGAAGCCCGACGCATAGCTAGCACGCGCCGGGATCCGCGTTGGCCAGAAACCGAGAAAGACATTCCAGAGATCGCCACAGCCGACGATTTCCACAGCGTGTTTTCGGCATGGCGGGCGGGGAAAACGGGCATTGCGGTAGTAGATGCCGGGATGCGCGAATTGTGGGCAACCGGCACCATGCACAACCGGGTGCGCATGGTGGTGGCCAGTTTTTTGACGAAAAACCTCGGCATACACTGGCGCCACGGTGAAGCGTGGTTCTGGGACACCCTGGTCGATGCTGACCCAGCATCGAATCCATTCAACTGGCAGTGGGCTGCTGGTTGTGGCGATGACGCTGCACCATATTTCCGGATTTTCAACCCTGATACTCAGGCCACGCGCTTCGACCCCGATTACCGTTATATCCAGCACTGGGTTCCGGAGTACGCGACTCCGATATATCCGCAGCCGGTGGTAGAGCTGAAAGCATCTCGTCGCCAAGCCTTAGCCGCCTACGAAGAGATGAAAAACTTCCACCCGCGGCCCGAATAGACAGACCGCGGGTGGAAACAAATGACTTGTTAGTCAGTCACTTGTGCGCTTGTGCCAAGCACTTCTTAGTCGTTCGCTTCTTAGTCGTTGACGTAAAAGGACTGCTTGTTCACGAACTCATCAAGCGCCAGCACGGAAAGCTCACGACCGAAGCCAGAGTTCTTCACGCCACCGAATGGCAGCACTGGCGTCATGGCCTGTGGTAGGTTGACGTGGATCATGCCAGACTCGATCTTGTCGGCAACCTTCTTGGCACGTTCTTTATCTTCCGAGAAGACTGCGCCGCCCAAGCCGTAGTTCGAGTTGTTAGCCAGCTCGATGGCTTCTTCTTCCGAGCTCACGGAGTAGATCTCAGCAACCGGGCCGAAGAATTCGTCGTAGTAGGACTCGGAACCAACTGGTACATCCGTCAGCACAGCCGGACTGTAGTAGGCAGCGGACTCGTGCAGTTCGCCGCCGGTGTGCAGCGTGGCACCTTCTTGCACCGCACGCTGTACCTGGTCGTTGAGCTTTTCCGCAGCATCGCGGGAAGACAGTGGGTAGAACTCGCCCTCGTTCGGGTTGAGTGGATCGCCAGGCTTGTAAGATTTTGCAATACGCACCATCTCGTCAACGAACTCGTCGTAGATATCGTCCATGACGATGATGCGCTTGTTTGAGGTGCACGCCTGACCAGTGTTGTCGATGCGCTTGTCCCAAGCAACCTTTGCTGCGTCCTTGACATCATTCGTATCCAGCACGATGTATGGGTCAGTACCGCCCAACTCAAGCACGCACTTCTTCAGTGCTTTACCTGCCTGTGAAGCAACCGCGGCACCTGCGCGCTCGGAACCAGTCAAGGAAACGCCCTGAATGCGCTTATCAGCGATGATCGTGGAGATCTGGTCGTGATTAGCATAAACGTTATTGAAAACGCCTTCTGGTAGACCAGCCTCGAGGAAGATCTTCTCGAAAGCCGCCGACGACTTCGGGCAGATCTCGGCGTGCTTCAAAATAATGCCATTGCCGTTCATCAAGTTCGGGCCAGCAAAGCGGGCAACCTGGTAGTACGGGTAGTTCCACGGCATGATGCCCAGCAGAACACCGAGTGGCAAACGACGCATCACTGCCTTACCGCCAGGAACCTCAATTGGCATATCAGCGGAGTACTCTTCTGCACGATCCGCGTAAAACGCCAGAATATTAGCGGAGAACTCAACCTCGCCTTCCAGCTCTGGGATCTGCTTACCCATTTCTTCTGCAGCGATCTTTGCTAGCTCGGTTTTACGCTCACGCAGCAAATCCGCGGCCTTGTTCACAATCTTGGCACGCTCTGCGAAACTGGTGTTGCGCCAAGTCTGGAATGCCTCATGAGCCTTGCTCAAAACATCCTGGATTTCCTGGTCTGTCGCCGTATCAAATGATTCGATGACCTCGTTCGTGGCCGGGTTTTGTACGCGATATGGAATGGACATTTTTCTACTTCCTCCGATTACTCGGGTACGCATAGACGAATCATCTGTCGTTAATCAACCTATAAGGATCGATTGTGCCAACCGAGGATACACAAAAACCGGATTACCGTCAGAGCACGAAAAATCCAGTACGTTCTCAGCGAAGACAACTCGCCAGACCTACCAGCGTCCCACAACTGTGAAACCCACTAGCTTCTAATGAGAAACTTCTAATAAGAAAGGAGCCTTCAATGGCTACCCCACACCGCGCTGACCAGTCCCTTCCCACCATTGTCATCTGCCACCCTAAACGCACACCAGTGGGTCGTTACGGCGGCGCTCTCAAAAACGTACCTGCAGAAGATCTCGCCAGCACCGTCGTAACGGCAGTCATGAAAGATTCTGGGCTGGACCCCACAGCAATAGATGACCTGATTTTCGGCCAAGCCTCCCCCAGCAGCGCGGCACCAGCGTTAGGCCGCATTGTCGCCCTTAATTCTGGATTAGGCGAACGCGTGCCCGGCATGCAATTGGATCGGCGATGTGGTTCCGGACTGCAAGCAGTCACCACCGCCGCTGCACATATCGCTGCTGGCGCGGCTGATCTGATCATCGCCGGCGGCGCAGAATCCATGTCCCAGACAGAATACGCAGTAGACGGATCAATCCGCTGGGGAGTGCAAGGCGGAGCGATGGAGCTGCACGATCGACTCACACAGGGACGCGAGCAAGCTGGCGGTAAAAACCACCCGATTCCGGGCGGAATGATTGAAACCGCAGAAAATCTGCGCCGGGAGTACTCCATTCCACGAGACAAGCAAGACGAGCTTGCTGTCAGCTCCCACCAGCGTGCCGCGAATGCACAACAACAAGGATTCTTCGACGCAGAAATCGTGCCAGTACGTATCCCACAACGGAA
This sequence comes from Corynebacterium sp. EPI-003-04-2554_SCH2473622, assembly GCF_001665955.1. Classification (NCBI taxonomy): domain Bacteria; kingdom Bacillati; phylum Actinomycetota; class Actinomycetes; order Mycobacteriales; family Corynebacteriaceae; genus Corynebacterium; species Corynebacterium sp. EPI-003-04-2554_SCH2473622. Next base: position 46,796 of record NZ_LZMN01000041.1, read on the forward strand.
AGGCGACGACATCATCGTCGACAAGGATGAACACATCCGCCCAGAAACCAGCATGGACTCCATGCAAAAGCTGCGTGCGGTCCGTTCCAAACTGGACGACGACGCCACGGTGACCGCGGGTAATGCCTCCGGCCAAAACGATGGCGCCGCCGCGATGATCGTCACCACCGAGAAAAACGCCGAAAAGCTAGACCTAGCCCCCGCCGTCAAACTCGTCGGCTGGGCCGTGGCCGGGGTAGCCCCAGAAACGATGGGTATTGGCCCGGTGGCCGCCGTCGACAAGCTGTTTCAACGCCTGCAGCTCAGCTTTGACGATATCGACCTGATTGAACTCAACGAAGCTTTTGCCGCACAAGCACTGGCATGTCTACATGAATGGGGCATCGACGCCGACGATCCGCGTTTAAACCCTTCTGGTTCTGGTATCTCTCTAGGGCACCCGGTTGGCGCCACGGGAGCTCGCATGATGGTCACTGCTGCCCACTATATGCACCGCACCAACGCACAGCGCGGGTTGATAACCATGTGTATCGGAGGCGGCCAAGGCCTGGCAGCGGTGATCGAAAAGGTCTAAACTTCCCTACCCCAGCTACACCATCCGCACCAGTACAACACCAAGGAAAATCCCCACCAGCCCACTGACCCGACGAACGGTCAGCGGGCGCTTTGTTGCCCCAATCCAACCGCGTGATTCCAAAAGCTGGCCTGCTGTGATGGTTCCTGACAACGCCGCGATCACCATCAACCCGGTACCCAAAATCGGGGCAAACAACGCTCCCCCGACGACGAAAAACGCGCCCAGAACACCGCCGAGCCATTTCCACCACGGCCCTACCGGGATCGGGCGGAAAACCCGAGAACGGCCAGGCAACACAAGGCTGAGAATGAACAACACCGCAACACCAACCGCAAGTGACAACAAACCGGCGTGAATTGGTGACCCGATAACCGCCCCCAAACGCCCATTAACGGCAGTTTGCGTGGCAGAACCCATGCCGATCGCGATACCAAACCCGCGCCAGGCCCAAGCAGCCACGCCTTGCGCGTTCCCCTCCCACAGGCGACCGCGGCCGATATCAAGCACCACCGCAGTAGCAACCAGAACGATGAGCGCTCCGAACAGGCGCAACGGGGAAATCGGCAACACCTCATAGCCAAACAGGCCAAAGTGATCGACGAGCAAGCCCATCAACATCTGACCAACGATTGGCATGATGACGGTATGCACACTGCCGATCTGCGGGAACAACAAAATATTGCCGACGATAAACGCCACCCCTAGCGGACCGCCTAAAAACAACCACAGTGGGGAGTCGGCAAGCAAAGCAAAATCCGGTAGTGGCTGGCCAGTCAGCAACCACGCGACTGGCAACAGGGAGGTGGTGCCGATAAGAAAAGAGTAGAGCGCCGTAACGACGGGGTCTCGCACGTCGGCACGCAAGCGCGTATTAATAGCAGTTTGTACTGGGACGATTGCGCCTACGCCAATGGCTCCGGGAAGTAACACCCGCCTTCGCTTTACCAGGTACCGGCGATAATATCGGCGATGTGGCGGTTGCCTTCATGCGTGTAGTGGAAGGTCATGTTGTACGGGTCCGACTGGTTGTCCAAGAATCCAGAAACCCAACGCTGCGCCTTCGGAGCGCACTGTCCATGGCCGTGCGTGGCACGCGCCAAATCGAAGTATTCGACGTTCTTATCTGCCGCTACCGTCCTCTGCCAGTCCGCCACTGCGCGCAGCGAGTTACCCAATGGGGCGAACGGGAAGTTGAGATCCACCTGGTTGAAATGAACCGGACACACAAAATCATGCGCGCCAATCATCTCCGGGTATCCCAGAATCTGGATGCGCGCATTCGGTGCGGCATGGCGGATACGGTCAATCTGGTGCCCGACGTAATCGCGGTACGCCTGCTTCTGGTGGGCGTAGATACCAAAACCCTTGAAGTTGTCGTTCAGCCCGATTTGCATGTGCACGTTGGTGGTGTGGGGGTTGAGTTGCTGAGAGTGCAACGCCTGATCAACCTGCATCGCCAACGGACTGTGATTATTCAAAGTGCCATAGGTAGCAGCGCCAGAACACGAGAAATCCGAGACCCGTGCACCATGCCGACGTTCCAGCTCCACCCCGACACGGTCAACGCCCTTCGGGCAGCTGCTGTGTTCTGCAAGCGTAACGCCCGTGGTAAAACCAGGGTTCACGAAATCCACAAATTTATGTGGTGGATTAGCCAGCAGAGAATCACCGAACAGAACGACATTACGCTGCTGTGCTTCCGCCACCGGCGCATGCGCCATTGCGCCGGTTACTCCCACTACTGCTGCAGCTGCAGCAGCGAGTACTTTACGGATCTTCATAGAACCCCTTAACGATCTTCCTTCATTATCACGCGATTCGGCCATCTGCCACCAGAACCACTCTAGTCACATATATGCATCGTAAATTTAGCATCGATCGTTTCATTGCATGGCTTCAGTACCCGAGTACGCTGCTTCAGTACCCGGACTGCACGGCCGCGCTCCGCTACGCTAACTCCCCCATGCTTAACGCCTATCGTTTGTTCTTGCCTTTCCGGCCAAACAAGAAGAAAGCGACAGGGCCCAGCACATCAACTAAACCTGTGACCGCAAACCAAGCTTTTCTGTTCCCACGCAGGCGTTTTTCCGGTGTGTGATACACGTGATGCCACGTAAAGGCTTTTTCTACGACGATATAACTGATTGTCCCTAGAACCAGCTTTTTCGCTTGGGAGCTCAGGTCATTCCATCCCTTGGCTTCTGCAATCTCATCAAGGAGTCCTTGCACTTTGAACCATGGCTTTTCCAACTGTTGTTTTGTACCCATAAACCCCCACCGTACGTGGGATGCGGAAAACGCGCAGGAGATCTTTTTCAGATCAACCTGCGCGCTGATTGTACCCCGTACGGGATTCGAACCCGTGTTACCGGCGTGAGAGGCCGGCGTCCTAGGCCTCTAGACGAACGGGGCTAGAACAAGTGAAACTACACAGCAGTCTCACTGCTGGCCTACCAGGACTCGAACCTAGAACGACGGTACCAGAAACCGCTGTGTTGCCAATTACACCATAGGCCATTGTCACAAAAACTTACGGAAGATATCAATTAACGCTGCTCGCGTTGTATCGATTGTATTTTATTGTCTTCCGTGTCGCTCTGTGCAACGGTTATATACTATAACCATCCATCTAATATTCCACCAAATCAGCAGTATATAGGCACTTTTTACAACATTTTAGGGTGTGTATACCGGTAGATTCATCAGACAATCTACCGGCTACCGGCAAATCCACCAGGCTTATTCCACCAGGCTTGTCCCCCAGCCTTATTCGGCCTTCTGCTCCCACGGAGTTTGCGCACGAGCAGCACGCAGCCGGGTCAACGTAGATTCCTTGCCCAAAAGTTCCATGGATTCAAAGAGCGGAGGCGATACCGCTGCTCCAGAAACGGCCACGCGCAGCGCCCCATAAGCCTTCCGCGGTTTCAGCCCAAGATCCTCAATCAAAGCCTTAGACAATACCGCTTCCAGCCTCTCCGTCTTCCACTCCTCATCGGCCACTACCGCAAGAGCAGCAATTGCCTCATCCAAAGGCTGGATGGCGTCTTCCTTCAGGTTCTTGCGGGCGGATTTCTCATCCAGTTCCAGATCAGCATCGGCGGTAACCAAAAACTTCAACAGGCCGTAAGCGTCGGAAAGTACCTTGATGCGAGTCTGCACCAGATCAGCGGCGACTGCGAATTTCTCCTCTGGGTAATCCGCGGGGAAATCCGTGTATTCGCTCAGGAACTCTCGTAGACGCCGGGTGAACTCGGCGGTGTCCAACAAGCGGATCTGATCCGCGTTGATTGCTTCGAGCTTTTTCTGATCAAAACGCGCCGGATTACCCAGCACATCCTTCACATCGAAAGCCGCGATCAGCTCGTCAACACTGAAGATGTCTTGATCGCTGGATAGGGACCAACCAAGCAGAGCCAGGTAATTGAGCATGCCTTCCGGGATGATTCCGTTGCTACGGTGGTTAAACAAATCCGATTGTGGATCCCGCTTCGACAACTTCTTGTTTCCCTCGCCCATCACGAATGGCAGGTGGCCAAATTCCGGAGTGGCTTCGGCGACGCCAATGCGTTGCAAGGCGCCATACAGCGCCAACTGACGCGGGGTGGATGAGAGGAGGTCTTCGCCACGCAGTACGTGAGTAATTCCCATCAGCGCATCGTCGACAGGATTCACCAAGGTGTACAACGGCTCACCGTTGGAACGGGCCACAACAAAATCCGGCTGCGTCGCGGCTTTGAACTCCACCTCGCCACGTACCAGGTCGGTCCAGGCCCAATCCTGGTCCGGCATACGCAAGCGCCACACCGGTTTACGACCCTCGGCCTCAAACTCGGCGATCTGGTCCTCACTCAAGTCGCGATCATAGTTGTCGTATCCCAGCTTCGGGTCACGGCCTGCTGCACGATGGCGCTCTTCTACCTCGTCCGCAGTCGAATAAGCCGGATAGACCTCGCCGGCATCAATCAGCTTGTTCAACACCTTGGCATAGATGTCTTTGCGCTGCGATTGCCGGTACGGCTCGTGCGGACCACCAACATTAACGCCTTCATCCCAGGCCAGCCCCAGCCAGTCCAGGCCGTCGATAATCGCCTGGTAGGACTCTTCCGAATCACGCTTAGCATCGGTATCTTCAATGCGGAAAATCAGTTTGCCACCGGTATGCCGGGCGTAGGCCCAGTTAAACAGGGCTGTGCGCACCAGCCCGACATGCGGGGTTCCGGTGGGCGAAGGGCAAAATCGTACACGTACATCACTCATAGCAGCCATGGTAGCCCAGTTATCGCACCACTTCGTAGGGGCGGTATTATCGACAGTTATGCAATCGTCCCGTCCTGCCACCGCACCGGATTTTTTGCTCTCTCGAGCACACGGATCTGTGCGCACCCAAGGCTGCGTGGACACCTACACCGACATCGATCAAGCCATCCAAGCGCTTGCCGACGGCCAGCACGAAATGATCGTCGGTGCACTTCCGTTTAACCCGAATGACCGTGCCGCCCTCACGGTGCCTGAATCCATCATTCGGGAAGACGGCCCACTGGAACCACCAGCGTTTTATCGACAGGGCGAGCTACGAGCACGAATCAGCTCGGTGGATCCGGAACCGCAAGAGCATTTACGGCGGGTGGAAGCCGCCATCGACACCATTGTCTCGTCCCGTTTGGAAAAGGTGGTGCTAGCCCGGGCGGTAGACTTCGAATTTCTTGCCGACGTCGACCCACGGCTGGTTGCTGCCCGTTTGATTGATAACTCCGCGCATCGCGACGGCTTCATCGCCGACCTGTCACCTGCTGGACGCGAAGGCCACATGCTGGTTGGTTCTTCGCCGGAGGTGCTGGTAAAACGCCAGGGCTCTACCGTCAGCGCCATCCCCATGGCTGGTTCTGCTGCACGGTCTGCCGATCCCGTAGAAGATGAAAACGCACGTTTTCACCTGCAAAATTCTACAAAAGATCTGCACGAGCACGGTTTCGTGGTCGAGCATTTGCGTACTGCGTTGTCTCCACTGTGCGAGCAGCTGAGCATTCCGGCGAAGCCACAGTTAATCAAAACAAACGAGATGTGGCACTTGGCAACCCCAATCAGTGGGCAATTAAAACAACCGCAATTGAGTGCACTGGACTTGGCAGCGCGCATCCACCCCACCCCCGCTATTTGTGGCACACCGACGGCCGCGGCCGATCACTTAATCCACACCGCGGAATCCGCCCGCGGGTTTTACGCTGGCGCAGTTGGCTGGTGCGATAGCACCGGCGACGGGGAATATTTGGTGGCCATCCGCTGCGCCGAGATTTGGGGTCGACAGGGCCGCACCTGGGCGGGTGGCGGCATTGTCGCAGATTCTGATCCAGAACAAGAATTGGCAGAAACCACAGCGAAGCTGCAGACAATCCTGCGCTCGCTGGGGTTATAAGGCCGCCGGACTTATCCGTCCGAGTGGCCCGGCTTTTAACTCTTAATGGCTCTTAAACAGCTTCTCCGGGCTAAGCGCGTTCTACTGGATTGCCCAGCTTGCCCAGACCAGGGATTTCAATTTCGATGAAGTCGCCTGGCACCATTTCTTCCGTACCAGCCGGTGAACCAGTACACACCACATCACCCGGTAGCAGGGTCATCGACGCAGTGATCTTTTCCAAGATTTGGCCAACAGTATTAATCATCTGCCCGGTGGAAGAATCTTGCTTAATATTCGTTTCGCCCTCGTGGGTGAGGTAGGCCTTGATCGGGTGATCCGATAGATCGAATTTATCGATATCGGTCTCAATCCACGGCCCCAACGGAGCGAAGGTGTCAATGCCTTTAGCGCGCGCCCACTGGCCATCAGAGAACTGCAAATCTCGCGAAGAAACGTCGTTAATGATGGTGAACCCTAGGGTGACGTCTTTCCACTGCTCGGCCTTCAAATTTTTGCACGGGCGAGAAATAACCAATGCCAATTCGCCTTCGAATTCAACGCGAGTGGCGAAATCTGGAATCTTAATCGGCGCGCCAGGACCAGTAATAGCTGTAGGAGGCTTCAAAAACAGTGTCGGCGGCAAGGAGTCTGCTGATTCCTTAAACACCTCTGCGACGTGATCAGCATAATTTCGCCCAAGTGCCACAATCTTCGACGGCAGCATCGGCGCCAATAGTTTTACATCGTCCAATTTCCATTCCTTGCCAGTGAACTCTGGCTCCGTGAACGGGGTAGAAGAAATTTCGCGGGCTACCAGCTCGTCGTCGCCTTCGATGACGACGAAAGCCATACCCTCTGGGTGAGCAATTCGTCCAAAACGCATGTCATCTACTGTACAAGGCCTGCCCCACAAGGCCTACTCTCTAATATCTTTTAATGTGTGCACGCGGCTCGCCGCGGTAATCGCAAGATAGACCTCGGCGCACGCCAGTGCGTCACTCAACGCGTTATGGCTGTTGTAATGCGGTAATTGGTAGCGCTCCCGGATTCGTGGCAGGCGTAGGTCCTCACCACGCGGGTAGGTGGCCATACGTTCCATGTGCCGCCGTTCCAAACTAAACGTGTCGACGACCGTAAGATCCGGGACTGCACCGTCGTACAGCTGCCGACAATGCTTGTGCACAAAGCCCGTTTCGAGTGCAGCAAAATGAGCCAACAGCACGCGCCCATGCAAAGCTTCCAATAACTGCTCCATCGCTTCTTCCGGCTTAACCCCCAACGCAATTTCGTCGTCGGTAAGGCCATGGATGGTGGCCGACTCCCCCACCTCCCCGCCAGCAACCACCACATAGCCCGCACCCGATAAATCAATACTTCGCCCATTTAATGGCACCCAGCCGATCGACAGCATCGTGTCCCGGGCAGGTTTAATTCCCGTGGTTTCCATATCGACCGCAAGCGCTGGCAAATCCTCCAGCGCGGTATCCGGGGCGGGTGCAGCGATATCGAAGGTTTTTTGCCCCCACAAACCACCGGAGATCGTAGAAATAGCAGAAAGAAAACTCATCAGCACTACCGCCTGTTTAAGAAATGCTACGCACGGGATATTTGTTACCCAATGCAGATTGCATCCGCTTGATCACTTGGAAGGAATCACGCAAATGCTCCCGATCCATCTTTGATAGCCGCTTCGGGTCAACGTGATAATCCGGTTGTTCACCGTGCCTCAACTTACGGGCCTGATGGCGCAAGGTGAGTGTGCGCAAGAAATAAAAAGCATCGGCAAGATCACGCGCGCCTTCCTTGGATACACCGACCCCGGCAGAGAGTTCTAACCGCGTAGCGGTATCAACAGCATCGACTCCGGAAGCGATTGCATACAACCGAGCCATCTGCACGATGCTATAGGTGCCTCCGGTTTTGATATTCAGCGTCCGCGCATAATCTCCTGAGCGTTCCACCACCAAACCTTTGAAGAAAGTCAAGGGTGGTTCCCGGCGCGCCGCCAAGCTTGCCAAGTGCGCGTGCAGTCGTTTGGATTCGCCTCCCATGCGCACCGCAGTGCGATGGACTTCGTCGGCAAGCGCGGTATCACCATAAACCGGGCGGAAATCGAAAAAGGTTTGGGCATGCAGCAAAGCATCGGCATCCGGCGCGGTGATCCAGCTGTGGAATGTATCTTCCCACTCCCGGGCTGTTTGACGCCACAACGGATTAGTCGCCATCATATCGCCGGGGCACCATGCCTGTCCGGCCTCTGCCAAACCTTCACACACCCACCGCGCCAGGTTGGCAAAGTACTCGCCATGTTGGTTCGGATTGTAATCATCGGACAAGACCATCGCGTTGTCTTGATCGGAGGATAGTCCCATTTCTCGTCGTCCCTGCGATCCCAGCACCACAAAGGCATACGGGACCGGTGGCGCGCCGAATTGTTCTTCTGCCAGCTCCAACAGCCGGCGGGCGATACTGTCTGCGGCGATAGTCATCATCTGCGCTGCTTCCGCAAAATCACCACTGCGATCGAGAAAACGCGCAATCACCGCGCAAGCCTCTCGATAAGCATCACGCAGTTCCTCGCGGGAAGTCCGTCGAGAAAAGTCTGCGGTTAAGTAAATGGGGTTCACCCGGAGCAAACGTGCAATATCGGCACCAGCGACTACCCCGACGACTTTGCCTTCTTCCAGCACTGGTAAGTGGTGGATTTTCAGCTCGGCCATCAGCAACATTGCTTCAAAAGCCAGTGTCTCTGGAGTGACGGTACGCAGGTCCCGCGTCATCACTTCGCTAACCGGCAAGGAAGTATCCAGTGACTGCGCAACCACGCGGCCGGTCATGTCGCGATCGGTAACAATGCCGCGCAGGGCTCCATCAGCAGTAATCAACAATGAGGAAACTGCTTGTTCCCGCATTTGCTGTGCGGCCGCGGCAATACTGGTTTCAGGCGCGGTTGCCTGTGGGTTCACGATCATGACGTCCCGTAGTGGGGTGCGTAAAACACCGGTGGCGGCGTCGTCGGCAAGATCTTGGGCTGCACTCCGAATTTGTCTGGTTTGTAAAGAATAAAACCGTTCGATATCAGGATGTTCGGCTGCCGCACGCTGAAAAGCTTCGCGCGGCAGTTCCAAGATCAGGCTGTCTTCGACTGCAACGGTGGTATAGCGTGACTCGGCAACCCCAGGATCTGCTACCAGAGTCGAATACCCAAAGCTCAACCCGGGTTCACGGCGGTCCAAAAGCCCACCTTCAGAATCCAAGACATCCATGGCCCCGGAACGGATCACGTGCAAGGTGTCGTTGCGCTGCCCGGCTTCTACGACGGTGGTCCCGCGCCGAATATAGCGCATAGTCATAGAAGCCGAAATTGCCGTTAGAGCATCTGACGGCAAGTGAGAAAACGGTTCGTGTTCAGCCAGAAAGCCGGTGACTTCCTCTACTTCTACGCTCATGCTCCTAGATTACTCGAGACGAACGTAAAAGTAGTCCTTTTCACACATACTTCTTGGCATGAACCAGATTACGAACTACTGGTAAGAAACAAACCACGGACGAGGATTGATCTGGTAGGTCTCTTCCGGCGTGAAGGTCGGGTTGTCTTCATCAATGAAGTTCTTCCACGCCATATACCAGCCGTCGGCAAGATCATTGCGGACCATATCCCAGGTAGCAAACTTCTCCGCTGGCGGGCCGTGTCCATCTGCGTGCAGCACGAAACCAAGCTCTGGGTAATTGGTGTTCACAGCCTCACGATTACGGATCATCTGGTGCTGGAACTGGTGCACCATAAGGCCTTTCTGTGGCAAGTTATTCTCGCGGACTAGCTCTGCCAACCATTCAGAGACCTCATTGATTTCCGCGGCGTCAACGTGTCCAACCTGCTGCAGGGGCACCTCATTAGGGCCTAGCTTCCACTCCGGGTCCAATGCCAGACCTACATAGGGCTGTTTCAACAGTTCCTCGTAGTGCTTGGCCTGTTCCAGCAGGCTTTCGCGGCCGGGTTGCAGGTCCAAGAAAGCATAGCCACCGTCTTCGATAGCAGCGTCGATATACGGTTGCAACTCCGCCGGATCAGTGTAGTTAGTGTACAAGCCATGTGGGCCCGGCTGTGCAGCCGCAATGGTTGCGATGATTTCAAAGGCCGGGATGACTGGTTGCTCATCCAAATGCTGGTACTGATCCACAAGCTCATGCGCGTGGCGAATGGCTTCTTCTGGTGGCATTTCACCCATCACGCCCAGAGCCGGGCCAGCTGGGTGTCCATACAGGGCGATCATTCGACGGCCGGGGAATACGAGTCCGCCCCCACCAGGAAGTTCACCATTTGCTGCCAGTGCAACGGTGCGATCCACGTAATCCTGGTCCCCGAATGCAGCGCCCAAAGTGATGATGTCGCCGTTGAGTGCGGCGTCCATCGATTCTGCGGTTGCGCGGATATCCGGCGCATCCAGCACAGTCACCTCATTGCCCGCAGCCAAAACTGAAGCGACCGAAGCCAAAGCAGTGTGCTCAGTGACGTAAATCGGAGTGGCATTCTTAGCAGAGTTGCCCGGCAGGTTTCCGTTTTCTTCTAAGTGATCCAACAGCCCAGCGATCCGTGGCCCGTCATACGCCCACGGCAACGCCGCAGGTTCCTGAATTGGTTGCGCAGAGTCCACAACGTCGACTGGCGCATCTGCACCGGTAGTAGCAGTCGTACCGGTGCTTTCGCTCGTGCCGTTTGCGGTATGCTCTTCGACTTTTGGCGACCATTCCGACCATTCGTGACCAGCCGGGGCTGTCGGATTTCCGACCGTGATGATGTTTTCGACATCGTGCGAACTGAAGAAATCGACTAAGTCCATTTCAAACTCAGCCATGACGGCGATCATCGGGGCTGCTTCTTCTACAGCAACAGTCGCGGCCGTCCGCTGGGCGCCCTCGTCCTCAGCAGCAACGATAACCGTCGAGAAATCATCATAAAAATCAGCAACGGTGACATCGCCAGTACGATTGCCGTCCGATAAGGCAGTTGCCACTGGTGGTCCAGATTCCTTACTCTCCGTAGATCCGTCGGCAGCCCCTTGCTCATGCGCAGAGCTCAACGGCGAGGTGTCCTCCTCCGCATCAGCACACGCGACCAGTGCGCAAGCCATCACAGCCGCCACACTCAGGCCGCCAGCTTTCTTGGCCCGGGAAGAAATTGCGCGTGATAACAATGACGAGCGTGACGACGAGTGCGACGCCGCTGAAGACGACGCCTTTGCAGAAGAGGCCACCTCGGGCAGATGTGCTTTCGAAAACGAAGGACGAGGATTCATGCTTACTATCCTATGCATTCACCGCCGCGGCGATACGGTCGCCCACCTCGGTCGTAGAAATAGCCTGGTTACCGCGGGAACTAATATCGGCGGCCACCGCTTGTTCAATCTTGGCCGCGTTATCCTCGTCACCAAGATGGCGCAGCAATAGAGCCACCGACAAAATCGCTGCGGTGGGATCAGCAACGCCAGTACCCGCAATATCCGGCGCAGAACCGTGCACCGGCTCAAACATGGACGGGTTTGCGCCCGAGGCATCAATATTGCCGGAGGCAGCTAATCCAATACCACCGGTGACAGCACCAGCGAGATCCGTCAAGATATCGCCAAACAAGTTATCGGTGACGATGACGTCGTAACGCTCCGGATCTGTCACCATGTAGATGGTGGCTGCATCAATGTGGTGGTAATCGACAGTGACATCCGGGTATTCCTGGCCTACCTCCTGTACCGTACGCATCCACAAACCACCGGCGTTGACCAACACGTTTGTCTTGTGCACCAGGGTGAGGTGTTTGCGTCGGTTCCTGGCGCGCGCGAAAGCATCACGGACAACACGCTCCACACCGTATCGAGTATTTTGCGAAACCTCAGAGGCTACCTCATGCGCAGTGCCTTCACGCAGCACGCCCCCGTTGCCGCAATACAGCCCTTCGGTACCTTCGCGAACCACCACGAAATCAATCTCACCGGGATTAGCCAACGGTGAAGAAGAAGTCGGATACAGCTTCGAAGGACGCAAGTTGACATGATGGTCCAAGGCAAAGCGCAGTTTGAGCAATAGGGCCCGCTCCAGCACGCCTGCAGCAACCTTGCGGGGGTCGCCAATAGCACCGAGCAAAATCACGTCGTGTTCGCGAAGCGCGGCGAGGTCCTCATCAGTGAGCGTGTCCCCGGTTTCCAAGTATCTGTCTGCCCCCAGATGGAAATCGGTCACGTCCACGTCGTCACGCACCGCATGCAAGACCTTCAATGCCTCTGCGGTAACTTCGGGGCCAATGCCGTCGCCAGCAATAACAGCGAGTCTCATAGAGTGGTATCCTTTCTCAAAAATGCGCTTTCCCATAGCGTACCCGAACAAGTGATCCCAAACACCAAAGCGAAGCTCAGCACCAATCAACTCGCTAAATAATCAACTTCTGCCACTGCCCCACATCCGGAAAATTCCGCTCACCATCCAACCAACGACGGAACACCTCAGAGGCCGTATGCAAATCCAATCCTCCAATCCCGAAATGTAATTCGGCCGCGCCATTACGCACTTCAATCCAGAAACCCTCATCCGCCATAATGTTGCCCTGCGTACCCACCGAACCCGAGGTCGCAGAATAAAAACACTGAATATAGTGCTGCGTATCCCACTGCGAACTCCGCTGGAAACTCCACTGCGTTTCCTGCTGCGTTTCTTGGTTCTCCTCCGCCGAGGCACTCTGCGCCCGTTCCCCTTCGCGCAAAGACTTTCCAGCATGGACACTGCGCGCAGGCTTGCGGTCAATAATTTTCACATAGTCAGCTCGCGAATATTCAGTGGTGCTCTGCTGCCGGTAAATCTCTTCCAGCACGTCAGCAATCCCGCTTGGCGACGACCAGCCCAAGGTATAGTGCGCCGTCGTCATAGGGTAACGAACCAGGTCATCGCCATAGGCAAGTGTCGTGTCGCGATCCAGATCGACCAGCCCCAGATGCTTCGGGATCACAGCCTGGAAAATCTTGGTCATTGCTGTTGGCTCTTGCTCTGGTGTTATCGCCACCAACACCGCCGCAGGTTGCAGGCTTCGCACGGTCGGCTTCGGGTTAATCTCTCCCAGCATGTCAACGGCATCGCGTAGCGAGCCATTAATTATGTCAAGGTTCAAATCAGGAGCCGAGATATCTGCTGCATACACCTCATGCGGACGGACAGACTTCGGATCAAAAATAGCTAGGTAGCGCGAACGCTCTGGCGTGCCTGGTGAAGCTGCAATCATATCCCCAGCCTAATAGCCAGCGCACTCGGCGGGCCTGCCCCATTCCCTGAACACTGTTTAGTGCAGCTCATCGCACCTATTCGCTTGTGCACCGACAGAGTCAGCGAACCTGTGATGGTTTAAAATATTCTCATGCCGGAGACCATGTATTCCATCAAAATGCGAGCCAGCCGCGCCGGGGCCCATATATCCGGGGCCGAGCGCATAGTACCCGCCGGTTTTGTGAGCCAGATCAGCGAACACCTGCATGCTCGCGCACTTGGGCACCCCAAAGGACGCCCGGATTCTATCGTGGTCACCACCACTGCACTTGCCAAAGACGACATTATCTACCTGCCAGAACTCGCCGTTTCTGAATTACCGTGCGCTTCCCCACACCAGGCTCGCGCACTGGTGACCGATTTGCTAGCGGAAGTAACCCCGCACAGCGAAGTCATCTGGAACTACCTACAAACAGTCACGGGGCTGCGTGGAGCGATGGTGATAGATAGCGCAACGGGCCAACGAGTCGAACCAGATAAGCAACGCGGGGTGCGCGCGAGCACCATGGACCACCGCAGCTCACTAAGTCTTGCTGCCGCAACCGAACCAGACAGCAAAAACTACGTGCGCGAAGCTCGTGTGCTCGCCGCAAAAGTAGCCTCGTGCCCACACGTACTTGCAGAAGTCTGCATCTCCGATGACCCGGACTACACCACCGGATACGTCTGCATACGAGGTCGTTACCATCGCATCGCGAATATGAAGCTGGCTGGTACCGACCAAGGAACTCGAGTGATTGTCGTGAGCCGAGCGGACCAAGAAGCACTCGCCGAAATCTCTGCCTATTTAGAAAACCAAGCAGTGATCGTCGGATGAACCTCACCGAGCTCGCCACCCAGCGTCTAGAAAAATGGCAACAGCAAGGGCTTATGCGCACCCCCATAGAATTTGTCGGACCACAAACCCCGCGGGCGCAGCTAAAAGATCAGCCCAGCGAACGCATCTTGCTGTCATCATCAAATTACCTAGGCCTTGCTACCCATCCAGAAGTTATCGCCGCAGCAAGGTCTGCACTGGAAGAATTCGGCACCGGGTCCGGCGGATCACGCTTAACGACGGGATCCACTACCTGGCATCGTCGCATAGAACGAGAACTAGCCAACTTTGTCGGCTTCGAAGATGCAGTCCTGTTTGCCACCGGGTACCAAGCAAACCTTTCCGTTCTGCAAACGCTGGCACACCCGGATCTGCATATCTTTTCGGATTCGCTCAATCATGCCAGTCTCATCGACGGCATTCGCTTAGCCACAACTTCCGGTACGAAGAAATCGATTTACCCACACTGCGACTACACAGCATTAGAACAACAGCTGGCAGAATGCACCGCTAGGTACAAACTAGTAGTCAGTGATGGGGTATTTTCTATGGACGGTGATATCGCCGACCTAGCCAGGCTGCGCGAAATCTGCACTCACCACGACGCCTGGTTGCTGGTTGATGATGCACACGGAATCGGGACTGTGGGCAAGCACGGGATTGGTAGCACTCAAGTACACAACACCCGCCCCGATATCCTGATTGTCACGGCTAGCAAAGCCCTGGGAGCAGAAGGCGGCTTCGTGGCTTGTTCGACACCGGTCGCAAATTTATTACGTAACCAAGCACGCGGCTACGTGTATTCAACCGCCTGCAGCGCAGCAAACTGCGCGGCTATCTCCGCTGCACTAGAGGTGATTCAAAAGCCACTGACACAGCAACACCCAGTGGTACGCCTCCAACAACGTGCTGCCGCGCTACGAGAAATCACCGGAATTCGCGTTTTCGACGGCGTCGATTCTGACAGCGTCCTTTTTGACAGTGCCCATTCTCCGATCATTCCCCTACCGGTCGGCGCTGAATCTGCTGCCGTGCGCCTGGCCTCCGAGTTAGCAGACCGTGGCTTTCATATTCCGGCTATCCGCTACCCAACCGTCGCACGCGGGCAAGCGATTCTGCGAGCAACTGCTATGGCCACCTTAGAGCTTGCCGACATTACGCAGTTTGCACAAACCCTCAGAGACCTTGGATGGCGACCACCCACACCTGCCAAAGCCATAAGCCCAGGACGATAAAACTAGCCCCCGCCACCATGCACACAAGCCCCTAGCACGACGAACGGTCTGCCCAAATAAAGGACAGACCGCTCGCCAAACCTAGGAGAACTCAGCCAACTAGCTCTAGAACACCAGCTGGAACGATTCTGCAGACAGCTTGTCTGCGATCGTCTTCTCAAGCTCAGCTGGAACTTCTGCTTCCACACGCAAAATCAAAATAGCGCCATCACCCTTAGCAGCCTGGGTCAACGCCGCTGCTTCGATGTTGATGCCAGCGTTGCCCAGTTCAGTGCCAACAACTCCCAGAGCACCAGGAACGTCAGTGTACTGGAAGAACAAGTTACGCCCCTCGGCACGCATGTCTACACCGCGACCATCAATCCGTACGATCTTTTCGATGCGTTCTGTACCAGTCAGCGCACCAACCACCGTGGCTGAAGCACCATTAGAAGCAACAACTTTCACCTGAAGCGAGGAACGGTGGTAAGCAGATTCACTCTGGCTATCCACGCTAATCTGCAAACCACGCTGTTGCGCAACTTGCGGAGCATTAACGAAAGTAATCGCTTCATCCGTCACACCACTGAACAGACCACGGACTGCGGACAGACCCAAAACGTCTAGTTTCTCCGTGGACAGCTCACCGCACCCTGTTACCTCCAGAGAAACTGGGGCACCATCCAAGAAACGAGCGGCCGCAACCCCCAACTTCCGTGATAATTCCAGCCAAAGGGCAACTTCTTCATCAACACGGCCACCAGAAACATTGACGGCATCGGCAACGAATTCACCACGCAGCGCCTTCAGAACAGATGCTGCAACGTCGGTACCTGCCCGGTCCTGTGCCTCCACGGTGGACGCTCCCAAATGTGGGGAAACCACGGTTTCTGGCAACGCAAATAATGGAGAATCAGTGCACGGCTCGGATTCATACACGTCAAAACCGGCGCCACGGTGGTGTCCGGATTTAATAGATTCTGCCAATGCCGATTCGTCAACCAAACCACCGCGAGCCGCGTTGATGATGATCTGGCCCTTCTTCGCCTTTGCCAACAAATCGGCGTTGAACATACCAGCAGTTTCTTTGGTCTTCGGCAAGTGAATGGTCACAAAATCCGAACGCGACATGAGCTCATCGAGCTCCACCAACTCCACGCCTAATTGCGCGGCACGCGCCGGGTTCGCGTAAGGGTCATAGGCGATAATTTCGGTTTCGAATGCTGCCAGACGTTGTGCAAACAACTGGCCAATGTGGCCGAATCCGACGATACCGATAGTTTTATTGAAGATTTCCACGCCTTTGAACGACGAACGCTTCCATTCGCCGTCGCGCAGAGTCTTATCAGCGGCCGGAATCTGTCGCGCTGTAGCCATCAGGAGCGCAATGGCTTGTTCACACGCAGAATGAATATTTGATGTTGGGGCGTTTGCAACCATGACGCCACGTTCAGTAGCTGCATCAATATCAACATTGTCCAACCCGACACCTGCGCGCCCAACGATGCTGAGCTTTGGTGCGGCCTCGAGCACTTCCCTGTCGACGGTCGTTGCCGAACGCACCAGCAGCGCATCCGCATCGCCAACTGCAGCCAGCAGTTCCTGGCGATTTGGGCCATCAACCCAACGAACTTCGACGGCATCGCCCAGGGCGTCGACCGTGGACTGCGCTAGTTTGTCTGCGATTAAAACCACCGGCTTGGTCACTGAAATACTCTCCTGCGAAAATTGGCTTGAATAGAGGTGCTATGAACTTGGGATGTGGTTTGGATTATACAACCAGGTTGGTGTGGCGGCGCGAGCTCCACCGGGATTAAAATTCGTGAAGCGCAACCGCTTAAGACTTGGTATTTTTGCTCTTCGAAACGGTGGTATTTTCTGCTCGCTGTGCAGAAAGTTCTGCAACCCGAATTTTGTGCGAAAACTCCCGTGAGGTTCCAAATTGACGCCCAAAAGCGATCAATGGCCCGTCGGCAAGACCTGCGACCATAGCCAAAGACTCAAAATTACTGGTGAGATCGGTCTCTGGCATCACGCGCACTTTAGCTCCGAAAGCCGTGGCATTAGCTACCGAAATTGCTGGCGATTCATTAGTAGCCACCATCACCGGCGCCATTTCTTTATCACGCCGCGATTGTGCATAAACCGCGGGCAAGGGATCGTGCTCCCGGGTTTCCAACGGATCCCATGTAGCCACCACTTCTTGCTTGCCACCAGGGGTCAGCTGAGATAAAGCGTGTACGAGATTGGCAGGATCACTGACTTCGATTTGTTCAAATTCGTGCGCTGAAAAATCCGCCAAAGCTTGATCGGTGCCAGGGTCATTGAACACTTCGAACGCGCCTGTACTATCTGCGATCCCCACTTTACCGACGGTAAGAACCCTTTCGACCCTTAAGTCTTCAATTAATTGGCGGATTTCGCCGTGCACGCTCCGGTCATAGATCACCACCGGAGCGTATTGTGCTATGCCAATCGACGCTCCCCGGGCAATAGCCCCATCGCGGTTTTCAACCACAATCAGTGTGCGTGATTGTCTAAAGAATTCCCGCACAGTCTCCAAACCGAAGTCCTCCGCGATGACTTGTACCCTATTCGGATAGGCATCATCAACGAACCGGTTCAGATTTTCTGAACGCGCCTGATTAATAGCGGTGGGAATAGCAGAGGTGGTCTTTTCGAAAGGGCGCGATTCAAAATTTTGCTGCACCGAACTACACGAAGAGACCACCAATCCACTGGCAGCGATGACCGCTGCCACCACCGATCTATGGTTAAGCCGTGGCATCAAGTGGGTTTTTCACCCAGCTCATCAGATCGCGAAGCTTCGCGCCTGTGGTCTCAATCTGGTGCTCGTTGGTCTCCTTACGTAGATCCTCGAGCTCCTTGTTGCCGTTTTCCACGTTGTCGATCAGACGCTTGGTGAAAGTACCGTCCTGAATGTCGCTCAGGATATCTTTCATGCGCTGCTTGGTGTCATCGTTGATCACACGTGGACCCGACAGGTAGCCACCGAACTCAGCGGTGTCAGAAACCGAGTAGTTCATGTTGGTCAGACCACCCTCGAACAACAAGTCCACAATCAACTTCAGCTCATGCAGGCACTCGAAGTAGGCCATCTCTGGCTCGTAGCCGGCCTCGACCAGAACTTCGAAACCTGTCTTCACCAGCTGCTCAGTACCACCACAGAGAACTGCTTGCTCACCGAAAAGGTCAGTGACGGTTTCCGCTTCAAACGTGGTTGGGATAACGCCAGCACGAGCACCACCAATTGCAGAAGCATAAGACAGGCACAGGTCATGGCCTTCCTTCTTCGGATCCTGCTCAATAGCGATCAAACAAGGAACGCCTTTGCCGTCTGCAAACTGGCGACGAACTAGGTGCCCCGGCCCCTTTGGTGCAACCATGCCGATAGTGATGTTGTCAGCGGGTTCAATCAGCTTGAAATGGATGTTTAGACCATGGCCGAACAGGACAGCGTCGCCATCCTTCAAATTTGGTGCGATCTCATTGTTATACAGATCTTTCTGAGCAGTATCTGGCGCAAGAACCATGATGACATCTGCCCATTCGGAAGCTTCCGCGTTGCTCTTGACGGTGAAGCCAGCTTCCTCCGCCTTAGCGCGGGACCGGGAATTTTCGCGCAGACCGATAACAACCTCAACGCCGGAATCACGCAGGTTTTGAGCGTGTGCGTGTCCCTGAGAACCGTAGCCAATGATGGCTACCTTGCGACCCTGGATGATCGACAGGTCCGCGTCGTCCTCGTAAAAAGTTTCAATAGCCATAAAAGATCCTTTCTGTCGGATTCTATATTAGAAATAGCTTCTAACCTGATTTTAATCTACCACAATGCGTATCACGCTATGAGACAGATCTGCCACTAGGTGAGATCATTTTCCGGGGGCCATGATCTTCGGGCCACGAGCCAGCGCGATCCGACCACCCATAACGAGTTCACGAACCCCAAATGGCTCAAGCACATCCAACAATGCGCGGAGCTTACCCGAAGTTCCAGTGGCCTCAATGACAACGGATTCCTTAGCGACGTCGACAATCCGAGCCCGGAAAATATTCGCAGCATCCACTACCTGTGGGCGGTTGGAGGCATCCGCAGATACCTTAACCAGCATGATCTGCCGCGCAATTGATTGCGACTCTTCCAGTCGAACAACCTTAAGCACCTCGATCAGCTTGTTCAGCTGCTTCGTGACTTGTTCAATTACGACATCATCTGCATCAACAACCACGGTCAAGCGGTTGATACCAGATTTTTCGGTGCGTCCAGAAACTAGAGAAATGAGGGAATAACCGCGGCGGGTAAACAGCTGCGCAACGCGGGAAATAATACCGTCGACGTCTTGGACTAGGACAGACAACGTGTGGCGAGTCGTCTCATATGCAGCCATGGTTATTTCTCCTGTTCCGGATGCTCTTGCACGGTCTCATGAATTTGTGCTGGGGATTCCCCAGCAGAGTTATCTTCGTCGAAAAGTGGACGCAAGTCTTTCGCGTACTGAATATCCGAGTTCGACGCCCCGGCTGAGACCATCGGCCAAACTTGCGCGTCCTCCCCAACGACGAAATCGATGACGACCGGACGGTCGTTGATCTCCCGTGCTTTCGCAATAGCAGGCGCGACTTCTTCCTTTTTAGTGACCCGCAACGCGACGCAGCCCATCGCCTCAGAGAGCTGCACGAAGTCCGGCACGTAATCGCTGTTTTCTTTCTTCAATTTGGTATTGGAATAGTGCTCGTTGAAAAACAGCGTCTGCCACTGGCGCACCATACCCAAGTTACCGTTGTTAATCAGAGCCACCTTAATCGGGAACCCCTCCATGAAACAGGTGGTGAGCTCCTGGTTGGTCATTTGGAAACAACCATCGCCGTCGATAGACCAGACTTCTTTTTCTGGACAACCGGCTTTTGCACCCATAGCAGCAGGAACGGAATAGCCCATGGTTCCCAAACCACCAGAATTTAGCCACGTGCGTGGCTTCTCAAAATCAATAAACTGCGCAGACCACATCTGATGCTGTCCGACGCCCGCGACATAGACGGCATCCGGACCAGCTGCCTGCGAAAGTTGCTCAATGACATACTGTGGTGACAACGCACCGTCAGCCTGCTCGTCGTAGCCACGAGGGAAACGTTCCTGCAGGCCATGCAAGTAGGTCATCCACGGAGTCAGATCGCGAACCGCGCGGGAAGAATTGTTCTGGAAAGCTCGCAACAGACCCAGCAAAACTTCCCGGGCGTCCCCGACGATCGGAACATCCACTGCCCGAATCTTACCGATCTCCGCCGGATCCACATCAGCGTGGATAACTTTGGCATCCGGCGCAAAGGTAGAAGTATCACCCGTAACCCGGTCATCGAAACGCGCACCGATCGTGATAAGCAAATCGGCACGTTGCAAAGCTGCAACCGCGGGAACCGAACCATGCATGCCCGGCATGCCCATGTGCAGTTCATGCGATTCCGGAAATGACCCCAGCCCCATCAGCGTGGTCACGACCGGGATACCCGTGTATTCTGCAAACTCCCGCAACTCACGGTGCGCTTCCGCCTTAATCACACCACCGCCGATATACAACACCGGTTTGTCCGCCGCGGCTATCAGATCAGCTGCAGCAGTCAGTTGTCGCGGGTGTGGGTTGGTTACTGGCTTATAACCTGGAAGGTCCACCGTCGTCGGGAAAATATAGTCTAACTCTGCAACCTGCAGATCTTTCGGGATATCCACCAACACCGGCCCCGGACGTCCCGTCGACGCCAGGTGAAATGCCGAAACAATCGCTTCTGGGATTTCTTCTACATGCGTAACCATGAAATTATGCTTGGTCACAGGCATTGTGACGCCACGAATATCGGCTTCCTGAAAGGCATCAGTACCCAACATTTTGGAACCTACCTGCCCGGTAATCGCTACAACCGGGACAGAGTCCAACATAGCGTCAGCAAGCGGGGTTACCAGGTTGGTGGCTCCTGGTCCAGAGGTTGCGATCATCACGCCAACCTTTCCAGATGCTTGCGCATAGCCCTCTGCCGCATGGCCAGCCCCTTGTTCGTGGCGTGCCAGCACGTGACGTAGTTTTTCTGAGCTATACAGCGCATCGTATAGCGGGAGCACCGCACCGCCAGGAATGCCGAAAGCAATATCTGTACCAAGGTCTTCCAAGGTTTTCACGATGGCTTCTGCACCGATCATGCGCGTGCTTGCGCTCTTGGAACCGGCGCCGGATGCAGCTACCGACGGGCTGGGCTGGTTTGTGGCCGACACGTTATGGTCTCCATTCCATCAAGGTTTTCTATGTTTCACGCTCGGGTGATCATGCCGAAGACGCAAAATTGCGGTGTTTTATTGCGGTCTTCTCACAACAAAAGCCCCCGACATTCGCACTATGGTGGGTGCTGTCGGAGGCGTGCGTTAATGCGGCTGCAAGTGTGTCCCGTTCGGGCACGCCCCCTAGGGCACTACTACTTGAAGTCGAATTTCGTTGATCACGAGATCTACATTACACAATGATGTGAGAAAACTCGATTTCACCCCCATCTGGCTCACAGCACCCCGTCGATGAAGTCTAAGATACGATTCATGACGCTAGATTTCGTGCTGGAACAGATCTGGCGCTGGTCGATCGAACGTGGCGTAGACTTCGCCTTGCTGTTCATCGGCGCGCTACTCGTTCCTCGGGCAGGACGCCTGGCCCACCGCTGGTCACAACACAGGTCACAGCGCATCGCCGATTTTGATGAATCTAAATCATCACTTGCCGTCGCCGGTGTTGCGATTTATATCGCGCAGCTCATTGCCTACTTCGTGCTGTTCGTGTTTTTCCTGCAGCAACTAGGCTTCTCTCTCGTGGGCGCTACCATCCCAGCTACAGCCGCTTCCGCTGCCGTAGGTCTGGGCGCGCAATCGATTATTGCTGACTTTCTCGCCGGGTTTTTTATTCTGTCCGAAAAACAATATGGCATCGGCGACTGGGTGAAGTTTGAAGGCAACGGAATCGAAGTCGAAGGCACAATCATTCAGGTGACAATGCGCGCCACCCGTATCCGGACCTTGAATGAAGAGACCATCATCGTCCCAAACAGCACCGCCCGCGTCTGCATCAACCATTCGCACTACTGGTCCTCAGCCGTCGTCGTGATGCCAGTCCCGCTGCTCGAAGTGAAAACCCCATGGGAGGCCGTCGAGAGATTCCAAAAAGCAACGCAGCGCGCACTCGAAGTCCCAGAAATCGCCGAAGTCCTCAAAGGCGATTTGGAAATTCACCCAGCGGTCGGCAACGGCATCAACCCTCCCCAGGTAGTTGGAATGCCCTGGACCGTAAATATCCGTGCGATGATTATGACTGAAGCAGGTATGCAATGGATGGTTGAGCGTGGCATCCGCCTGTCTGTAATGGAAGAGTTTTGGAGCGAATACGGTTCAGCCCCAACTATTAACGGCGACCTACAGGGCGAAGTCTCCCTACGAAAGAAACCGGAATATACCGAAAACACCTCAGGTTCTTATGCCAACAACCCATGGGTGGATCTATCCCTTGGCACCACCACACCAGAAGAAAACAGCCAGGAGATCACCGAGCTAACCGCACAAGACTCCGAGCATTACCGCAGGCTGGACCCGCGCACGCTCGTCGGCAAGTTATTGTCGTTCAATGGCAACCTTCGCCCTTCAACAACGGGCCTATCGTTATTGTTTATCGCTCTGCTCATTGTGCGTATTCTCGGCTCCAGCATAGAAATCGACGGCGAACTGGTACACGGTCCGCTGGCACCCCCTGCGACAGAAACCACACTGAAGGTATCCACGAATTAAAGATTTTTCCTTCATCCCGTAGCATGGTCGCCATGAGTGTTGCAGAAAACCCAGCCCAGGGCACCAGTTTCCGCCCAGAGCGCACCCACATTATTGCCGCTGTACTCATCATTGGCATTGCAATCATGGGCATCGCCTGGGCTCCCCTTGTGCTTGGTTGGTTGTTGCTTTTCCCGTTGGCCTTTATCTACTGGGCTCTACGCGCAAAAACAACCGTCACCGCAACAGGCATTACGATTACCTATGCCTTCAAATCCGATGTCACCATCGCCTGGGAGGAATTCCAAGGCATTGGGTTTCAACGATCCCGAGTTTTTGCCAGCACACGGGACGGCAAACAATTCAACCTTCCCGGGGTGACTTTCCAATCACTTCCCGCATTAGAAACCGCATCTCAAGGACGAATCCGAGACGTCCTCACCGAGGGCAAAGAAGCCGCTGACGAAAAAGTTGTGATCACTCATCGCGACGGTCAGCGCATCATGATGACACGGGACGAATTTGAAAAATACGATGGCGTTGCTGCCCAGCACTACGAATCGCACCCGGCCTCTCGCAAACAGCAGCACCAACAAGTCCACGAACACAAGCCAGACCACAGCCCCCGGAAACCACATAGCAAGTCGCGTCAGCAACAACAGCAACGCCGACGTTACCAAGGGGACAGCTGAGAAAACCGGATTTAGGTTATTTCTCCCTGCTTCGCCGACTAAACCGCACAATAGAAAGGCATCCTTGTGTACCCTCTTCGCTCGAAAGTAACAACCGTTGGCCGCAATGCTGCAGGCGCGCGCGCTTTATGGCGTGCCACCGGCACCCGGGATAATGAGTTCGGTAAGCCAATCGTGGCAATCGTGAATTCCTACACGCAATTCGTGCCCGGTCACGTGCACTTAAAGAACGTCGGAGATATCGTTGCCGAGCAAGTACGCGAAGCCGGCGGTGTACCGAAAGAATTCAACACCATCGCGGTGGACGACGGAATCGCCATGGGTCACTCGGGCATGCTGTATTCCTTGCCTTCTCGGGAAATCATCTCCGATTCTGTCGAGTACATGGTTAACGCTCACACTGTCGACGCCATGGTGTGCATTTCCAACTGCGATAAGATCACCCCGGGCATGCTTAATGCAGCTATGCGCCTAAACATTCCCACTGTTTTTGTTTCCGGCGGCCCGATGGAAGCCGGAAAAGCCGTCGTCATCGACGGCGTTGCGCAGACGTCTTCAGACCTTGTCGACGCCATCTCCGCATCGGCTAACGACAAAGTTTCTGACGACGAACTTGCCAAAATCGAGGAATCGGCCTGCCCTACCTGCGGATCATGCTCCGGCATGTTTACAGCCAACTCGATGAACTGTCTGACCGAAGCCCTTGGTTTATCTTTGCCAGGCAACGGCACCACGTTGGCAACACACCAGGCACGCCACGGTTTGTTCCAAAAAGCAGGCCAGTTAATCGTCGACATGTGCGAGCGCTATTACGGTAATGAAGACGAATCCGTCTTGCCACGCAGCGTCGCTACGAAAAAGGCGTTCCGCAACGCAATGGCGCTCGATATGGCCATGGGCGGTTCCACCAACACGATTTTGCATACCCTCGCTGCAGCCCAAGAAGGCGAGGTCGATTTCGATCTACGCGATATCGAGGAAATCTCACACCAAGTGCCGTGTCTGTCGAAAGTCGCTCCCAATGGGGTCTACCACGTAGAAGATGTGCATCGCGCCGGTGGCATCCCCGCGATCTTGGGCGAACTGCGACGCGGCGGTTTGCTGGACGAAGATGTTCATACGGTGCAGTACGACACCCTGGACGGCTGGCTTAACGACTGGGACATCCGCGGGGGCAAAGCAATCACGGACGCCGAGGATCTGTTTTATGCAGCACCAGGCGGTGTGCGCACCACTGAGCCATTCTCCAGCACAAATCACTGGGAATCATTGGATACCGATGCCGAGACAGGTTGCATCCATGATGTTATGCACGCCCATTCTGCCGACGGCGGGCTCGTCGTCTTGCGCGGCAATCTCTCGCCAGATGGCGCTGTACTGAAAACCGCGGGTGTAGACGAAAACCTTTGGGAATTTAGCGGTCCGGCACGCGTGCTGGAATCCCAAGAAGCTGCTGTCAGCGCAATCCTCAAGCGCGAAGTACAACCTGGTGAGGTCGTCGTAATCCGTTACGAAGGCCCTGCCGGAGGTCCAGGGATGCAAGAAATGCTGCACCCTACCTCCTTCTTAAAGGGCGCTGGGCTGGGCAAAAAGTGCGCTCTGATCACGGATGGCCGGTTCTCCGGAGGCACTTCAGGGCTGTCCATTGGGCATATCTCACCAGAAGCTGCAGCAGGTGGTTTAATCGGATTGATCGAAAATGGCGATACCATCCGCATTTCCGTCAAGGACAGGAGCTTAACCCTAGAACTTGCCGACGAAGAAATTGCACGTCGTCGCCAAGAAATGGAAAACCGTGCGCAACCGTGGCAGCCCACCGAACGTAAGCGCACCGTAACCAAGGCGCTGCGTGCTTATGCCAAGATGGCTACCAGCGCAGATAAAGGGGCCGTACGCCAAGTTGACTAGCAGAGACACTAGTTTGCGGCACCACAGTGCTCCATTGCTAACCATTATCGGGCTAATTGCTGGGCTAGCCGCAACGTTTTATCGCATCAACAAAACAGCGTCGCCGGTGGATATGGTGATCTACCGGCAGGGCGTTGACGCATTTTTGCACGGTCGGGAAATGTATTCCGAGCCCATGTTTGCCGGCGACCTCGCGCTGCCATTTATCTATCCGCCGTTTGGCGCACTATTTATGGCACCCCTCAATATAATCCCTGGGATTGATGACACCTTCGCCGGTCGTATCGTCATCGCACTCTCCAACGCACTCTTGCTGCTCTGCTTATGGTTGGTATGGCGCTGGCTACTCGACGCTAACCGCTGGGCCATGCCAGCCGCAGCTATTTCTTGGGCGTTGGCTTTAATCAGTGAGCCGGTGGAGCTCAACCACAGCTTCGCCCAGATTAACGTCATCCTCATGTCGTTGGTGGTACTCGATCTTGTACCCCGCAAACGCACACTCCCACAAGGATGGCTAATCGGCATCGCCGCCGCAATCAAACTAACGCCATTGGCAATGCTGCTCTATTTCCTGCTCCGCAAAGACTTCCGAGCAATAGTCACCGCCGGTATTTCTGCTGCACTCGCAACACTGCTTGCCGCTATCGTGCGCTTCGATGCCACCTGGGAATTTTATGGTGCTCGCCTTCTGGGAATGGGTTCAGGTGGAGATTTCGGAGTCAATACCTCGTACCAATCAAACAGCTCCTGGCGCGGCATGATCCAGCGCTGGTTTAGCAGCGAGCAAGCTTTGGAAGATTCCGGACACCTCGTGACTGCTCTCTGGGCAGTGTTGGTAATTCTAACTATCACCACTGGCGCATGGATCATGATCCAGTTATTGCGCCGTGGCTATCTCGTCGACGCCTGGCTTATCAACGCAGTAATCATGCTATTAATTTCTCCAGTGTCGTGGTCCCACCATTGGGTCTGGTTAGCCGTAGCGGTTCCGGTGTGGTTCTGGCGGGCACATAGCATGCGTGATTACGGCCTTGGGGCTACCGTCGCGCTCTGGATTTCCGTTCTGGTAGTCCTCGAACAACCACCGAAATGGTGGTACGGCGATGCCATCGAAGTACACGCATTAAGCTTTTGGCCGAAGGTATTTGTTAGTGATTTCGTCTGGCTCGGCTTAGCAACCCTGCTCGTTATCGCCTGGGAATGCCGACCACAAGGCAAGTATCACCAGCACAAGAAATCGCTAGCAGGATTGCCCAGCCAAACCGGGACGAGCGATAAAATAACGCTTTAAGCCGACAGTGGGTTGGTTCCTGCCAGCAACCACCATGCGACCACGACTGCCGCAATGCCGAGGATCATAAAGAGCCAGGAGGAGGCTAGCGGGCGTCGTGCCCAGCCGCGCGCACCATCAAGCGCATATAATCCGGGCCCGGTAAATTGAACTACCAGCGCAAGAACTGCTGCCATCACCGGCACCCACAAAGTTTCTTCCCAGTTAAAAACGTTGAGACCAGTTTGCGCCTGGGCAAGCTCGTGGACGACCAAAAACCCAGTCACAATCCACGCAAGCATGGCAGCAACTGGTGCTAACAAGCCAAGCAGCAAGAAAATACCAGCAGCCAATTGTACGGACGGAACTGCGATGGCCACTAAATGTGCTTGGTTATAAGCAGCAAAATCAGATTCTAAGCCTGCAATACCCTCATGGGAGCCCAGTGTGAAAAACGTCCCGGTCGCTTGAATGATCAGCCACGCAGAGAGCGCAATGCGCAGCAGGAACAGCCCCAAATCAATAGTCCCGCGGCGAGTATCAACCGTGGTCACCGGCTCTGCACTAGCAGCGTTGCCAGGCGTTTCGGCTAAGACACCAGTTCCCTGTGCATAAGGCCCATCAACCGGAATCTGTTCATCGTTGGCGAGACCTTGCTGCCCCTGTGGAACACCTTGCTGAGGTGGCCCCGAATACCCGGCTTGTTGTGGTGTAGCAGATGCTGCAACCGGTATGGTGGTCTGCTTGCCAGCAGGATCAATGACTTCGGTAGCGGCAAAATCTTCATCCCGGTATTCCGGACGATGCTCATCCATTGCGTCCGACACGCCAGCATCCGCCGCGCCAGCATTCGGTGCACCAGCATCCGTAGCGCCAGTATTAGTAGCTGCCTCTGGCTGGGCAAACTGCGTCGTTGGCTCGGAATCAACGCTCGCACCAGTAGCGCGGTTTTCGCTAGAATTCGGCTCGATCACCTGAGGAGCTGCCCGGCCAGCTCGTTCGAAAATAGTTGTACGAGCTTCTGTAGACGGAGAAGTTTTCTCTGCGTCAGCTTTTGCCCGTTGTGGTTTTTCGGAAGGTTGGGTCGCCGATGTTTGCGGCCCCTCATAGGTGGGGACGTCGAATGCGTCATCGTGAAAATCCGCTTTATCTGGTTTTCGGCCAGCGTTGCCACCTTGGGCTGTGTTGGAAGTATTTTTTCGATCGCTCATGGACCCAATTTATGCGATCACCCTGCAGAAACCAGGCACCAACCCACCGATAAACCGAAGAGGTTACTAGCACTGGTCCAACAATTCGCCAAGCACTCGATGTTCAGCGTCAGTAGCCCATAACCCGTAAACATATTTCACGTGAACCTGGATACGCCCATAATCGCAACGAAAAGCCTTGTTGGGTGGCAACCAACTGGCAGCATCAGCTGCACCTTTCGCGCGATTGCTGGATGCGTCCACGGCCAAGAGATTAATCGGGTCATTCGCGAAATCACGGCGCTTAGTTTCACCCCATTCGAAAGCCCCCTTCACCCAGGCGTCGCCAAGCGCAACTACGTGTTCGATATCTACCTGATTGTCCCCACGACGAAAGTCAATGTGTTCACCGGTATACGGGCTAGTAAACTCGCCACTTTCCACAAGGCATCCATGGGTCCCATTGCGAACAGAGATCTGAGCTAGATCGCGTTGCAAAATATCATTGCGAGTATCACAGCCATTACGTCCACCAGCGACATTCACATCGTCAGTCCACGCAGAACCAAAACGCTCCCTATCATAGCCGGTTTTCGGGGCTCGGCCTTTGATCTCCAAGCTCTGATGCATGGCACGGTAATCCAGCGAGTCGTCTGTATAGACACCTGGTTGCGCATGCGGAAACGGATGCTGCGCACTCTGATTCTCCGATGCTTCCGCATTCGTTTCCGCAGCCTGTGTGGTGGTAACCGTGGTAGACACCGTGGTAGTTGTAGTCGCACCAGCTTGCCCCTGGGTGGAATCTGCACCCCCAGAAACAGTGCAGCCTGATAACAGCACAGATACTGCGCCCATCAGGGCAATCCCCGTAGTTTTTCTTAGCGCTCGCATAGTGCGCTTAGATTACCACAGCTTTTGCTATAGTTGACACGTCATACAGTTTCCGTTTTAGAGAGAGCAATTACGCATGCCACAAACAGATGATTGGGCCGGAGACGCCCACAACGCCGCCACTAGCGGAGAATTCCGACGCGATACCAACTACATCGGGGACCGTATCCTCGCATCAGTAAGCACCACCCAGGCGCAACTAGCAGAGCAGAACGTCATGCATTGGCCAGTCCAACCACACCGGTACCGACTGGTAGCGGCACGCGCCTGCCCCTGGGCACACCGCGCAGTGATAGTGCGCCGACTACTAGGTCTAGAAAACGTCATTTCCCTAGGGCTAGCCGGCCCTACACACGACAAACGTTCCTGGACCTTCGACCTGGACCCAGGCCAGGTCGATCCTGTACTACGCATTCCTCGTCTCCAGGACGCCTACTTTAACCGCTTCCCCGACTATCCCCGCGGCATCACAGTGCCCGCACTAGTAGAAGAATCTAGCCGAAAAGTAGTCACCAACGATTTCTCGTCGCTCGTGCGCGATTTCCAGACCGAATGGACAAAATACCACCGCGAAGGAGCCCCGAACCTACTCCCACCGCGGGAGCAACACGCAGAAATGCACGAGATTAACGAGTTCATCTTCAAAAAATTCAACAATGGCGTCTACCGCTGTGGATTCTCCGCATCGCAAGAAGCCTACGAACAAGCCTACGCAGATGTCTTCGAAGTATTGGACTGGCTCGAACAGCGCCTAGCATCCCGGCGTTTCATCATGGGTGAGCACATCACCGAAACCGATATCCGGGCTTACGCTACCTTGATTCGCTTTGATGCCGTTTACCATGGTCATTTCAAAGCCAACCGCAACAAAATCAGCGAAATGCATAACGTCTACGGCTACCTGCGCGAACTATTCCAAACCCCTGGGTTTGGCGACACGACGGATTTCACTGAGATCAAACAACATTATTACATCGTGCACCGCGAAGTTAATCCTACGCAGATCGTGCCCGCTGGCCCAGACATGTCCGGGCTGGCACAACCACACGGGCGTGACCATCTAGCTGGTGCACCATTCGCGGAAGGCACCAGCCTCCCCGGCGCACTACCCGAAGAAGAAAAACTAAAAAACCCGACCCAAATGCAACGCGAACTTTTCCGCTTACATTAGGTCGGGTAGAAAACTAAACGCCCATCCGATTAATCGGCTTGCGACCGCTTCTCTTCTTTTTCAGAAGGAGACTCATCTGCAGGCCGCACGGAATCCTGGGCGAGAGAATCCGCATAAGTATCTGCCGTCTTTTCTTCCTTGGCTTCTGCTTGGTTTTCGTCGGCAAGCAACTTGTAGTCTTCGCCGATGCTGAAATCGACATCATCGTCATCATCCAGCTGGGTGGCGACTTCATCCGAAATGTAGTTGTACAGTTCCTTGTCGCCCAAGTTGGACTCCGAAACCAACTTCTGCATTTCTTCGTTGTGCTTCCTTTCAAGCTCCTTATCAGGGTGCAAAGACAAGTACATCAGTTGGCGCAAGCGCGCGCGTTTAGTGGCTTCATCGCGAATCCGCGAGAAAGACTTAACCCAGGCACCAACCAGCACCACAACCATGAACATGCCCATGTAACCCAGAACTGGGTAAACGTATTGCATCAGGATGTCGAAGCCGATAAAGCTGACGGCAAATCCCAGCAAGGTGCCCACAATGAAGATCACGCGGTACTGGTTCTCGCGGCCAGCGGAAAGGCGCTTACCGAGAGCGTAGAACATACCAATTGCGGTGTTAAACACCATGGCGAAGATCACTAGCGCCATGATCAGGCCGAGGTTTTCGTTGATGTCATCAACCAGGGTGAGCATCGGAATCGAGGTTCCATCAATCAACTCTGCATTGAACAACATCGCCATGGTCGCCAGGACCAACATGATGGCGTAAGCGATACCACCGAACAAGCCACCCCAACCAGCTTCACGTGGATCCAGGTAGTCGCCACCAATAACCAAGGTCATCGAGACCGCAAGGATCAATGCGAGACCGTTGTAGTTAAGAGCCGACAACAGCCAGTTACTAATTGGGCTCTCAATTTCAGCAGAACGTTGCGCAACCAAATTCACATCGTCTGGCCAGTTGAAGAAGGTATAGATGGCAACAGAAACAATCGCGATGATAATCAACGGCGTAAGCAAACCGATGATGCGCGAAACTTTATTGACATCCAACATTCCGGCTACAAGAACCAGCACCAGCATAACCGTGGAACCAATCCATGGCTGCCACCCGAACTGCTGCTCTAAGTTAGAACCGGCACCTGCAAGCATCACAAAGCCGATAGAGAACAGGGTGATGACTACCGAAATGTCCAACAAGATGGAGACGATTGGATGTGTGGTGCGTTTAAACACCAAGCGGTGTTCGCGGGCATGGAAATAACTACCCAATTGCAGAAACACAGTTCCAGCCAGGGCCATAATGATGCCTGCTACCGCAGCACCTGCTAGCCCCCACATTCCATAGGACGAGAAATACTGTACGACCTCACGGCCGGTAGCAAAACCTGCACCGACAACGAGGCCCACAAAGGACAGGGCAATACCTGTAATGCGTGTATAAGACACGAATCATCGCTCTTTCTTAGTGTAAGAACATTGTCTTCGAAGAATTGACGTTCCTACGATACACGCACTAAGGCATTTTGTATTGTTGAGCGTTTATTCCGCTAGCTTTTCCGCGATCAATTTGTTGACTTGACCTGGGTCAGCTTTACCCTGCGTAGCTTTCATCACGGCACCGACGATAGCGCCAGTGACCTTCTTGTTTCCGGCGCGGTACTTCTCCACAATATCCGGGTTATCAGCCAAGGCGTCGTCAACTG
This sequence comes from Corynebacterium sp. EPI-003-04-2554_SCH2473622, assembly GCF_001665955.1. NCBI lineage: Bacteria > Bacillati > Actinomycetota > Actinomycetes > Mycobacteriales > Corynebacteriaceae > Corynebacterium > Corynebacterium sp. EPI-003-04-2554_SCH2473622. Next base: position 78,735 of record NZ_LZMN01000041.1, read on the forward strand.
CTTTTTCAATCGCACCATCATCACGAACGACCTCAAGACCGCGCTTGGCGACGACCTCGTCGACATCGCCCTCGCCTTCCAAAACTCCGTCGACGGCCTTACGCCCCAGCTTCGTGGTCAACTTTCCTTCCTTGACCAACTCCACGACGCGCGCAACCTGTGCCGGGGTAATCTGCAACGCGGCCAGTTCCAGGCCACTTTCGTTGGCCTTGCCAGACAAGTAAGAAACCCACCAGGCACGAGCCTCATCGGCGGTCGCACCGTGCTCCGTAGTCTCAATGATTAGCTCGAGCGCACCCGCGTTGACGAGATCACGCATCTCTTTATCTTTCAGGCCCCACTCTTCCTGAATACGCGCACGGCGAATCCACGGCATTTCTGGAAGGGTCTGCTTGATTTCTTCTACCCATTCGCGCGGAGCAGATACCGGTGGCAAGTCTGGATCGTTGAAATAGCGGTAATCTTCCGCAGTCTCTTTCGGGCGTCCCTGGGCCGTCGAACCGTCCGACTCCTGGTAGTGGCGAGTTTCCAGGGCAATCTCTTCGCCGTTATCCAATGCATAAGCTTGGCGCTGCATTTCGAACCGTACGGCCTGCTCTACTGATTTCAACGAGTTGATGTTTTTCGTCTCGGTACGAGTTCCGAATTCCTCGCTGCCCTTTGGACGCAAGGAAAGGTTGGAATCTACACGCATTGATCCCTGATCCATGCGAGCATCAGAGACGCCGAGCGCTGCAACCAGTTCACGTAAAGCGGTCACATAAGCGCGAGCAACCTCCGGGGCCCGCTCGCCGGCGCCGACGATTGGCTTAGTCACAATCTCGATCAACGGAATGCCAGCACGGTTGTAATCAACCAATGACGCAGTCGCACCGTGAATACGACCATCAGCGCCACCCAAGTGGGTCAACTTGCCGGTGTCTTCTTCCATATGCGCGCGCTCAATTTCTACACGCCACTCGGTGCCGTCATCCAATACCACATCGAGGTAGCCGTCGTAAGCAATCGGCTCATCGTACTGCGAAATTTGGTAGTTTTTCGGTTGATCCGGATAAAAATAATTTTTCCGGGCAAACCGGGAAGATTCTGCAATCTGGCAATTCAATGCCAGGCCAATCTTGATAGCCCATTCCACGCCTTTGGCGTTAACTACAGGCAGTGCGCCAGGCAGCCCCAGCGACACCGGATCGACATTTGAGTTTGGTGCATCACCGAAATGCGCCGAGGAGGTAGAAAACATCTTGGTTTCCGTCCCCAACTCAACATGGACCTCAAGACCCATCACCGGGTCGTACTTTTCTAGGACTTCGTCGTAGTCCAGCAAATCATACATCGCAGCAGTCATAGCCACCATGGTAATGGTTTTGGCCGGGACTTCGTGCACGGGGCTTCAGCACCGCTATTTAGCCGAACAGCGCCTGGGCAATTTCGTAACGACGCATAGGCACAGTTTTGAGCCTAGAGACGACTTCTGCCAGCGGAAGCGTCTCGATATACTCTCCTTTTAACACCACGCAGGAGCCAAATTCGCCGCGATGGGCCGCGCGGGTGGCATGCACGCCAAATCGGCTGGCGAGGACACGGTCAAACGCGGTGGGGGTACCTCCACGCTGCACATGTCCCAGTACGGTGGTCCGCACGTCATAACCAGTAGAACGTGATATTTCCTCCCCGATCAACTGCCCCATACCACCGAGCCGACGGTGGCCGAATTCGTCGACCCCCTTGTCATCAACCGCCATAGTGCCTGGTCGCGGTTGCGCACCTTCCGCGACCACGATAATGCCGTACTTCTCCCCCATCTGGAAACGCCGTTCCATCGACTTGGTGATTTCACTGACATCGAAAGGAACTTCCGGAATCACGATATGGTGAGCACCTCCGGCTAAACCTGCGTGCAAAGCAATCCATCCGGTATGCCGCCCCATGACTTCCACGATAAAGATCCGCTGGTGTGATTCCGCAGTAGCGTGCAGGCGGTCAATTGCGTCAGTAGCAACCGCGACTGCACTATCAAATCCAAAGGTGTAATCAGTTGCCAACACATCATTATCAATGGTTTTCGGCACGCCAATCACAGGGACACCGTTATCAGCCAACCATTTCGCGCCTTTCAGCGTGCCTTCACCGCCAATTGCGATTAACGCATCGACGCGGGCGTCAGCAAGATTATCCTTGATCGTTTCTAAATTAGCTTTGAAAATATCCGGGTGTAAGCGTCCGGTTCCTAAAATAGTGCCACCGCGAACCAAAATCTTATCGATGGCGTCATCGTCGTAAAGGTCGACACGATCGTCATCCAACAAGCCCAACCAGCCGTCGCGGTAACCGACGACAGTGGAATCATGTTCCTGATTCGCCGTGCGAACGACGGCACGGATAACGGCGTTCAGACCTGGACAGTCGCCGCCCGAAGTCAATGTGGCAATACGCATGCTTCTACTGTAGGCAAGCCAGCGCAGAGTTGCAGCGTGCGGTACGTCTCGCTACCGACTACTCCCAATTTTTAGCATTCTCGCCATAGCCACGAATACCTGTTGCCGGCCGAATTCTAAATAGTTTTACGATAAAACAACGAGGTCAACAAACCGATGGCCAATACCACCACGAGCAACAAGAGCGCATTGGCAGCCCCCACCGCTAAACCCGAAGCAGCGACAGTGATTTGCAGCAACGCCGATAAAATAGACACACCGAACACCGAGCCTAATTGCCGCGCGGTGTTATAAACGCCTGAGGCAGCACCCATGATTCGAGGTTCCACATCACGCATGGTAGTAGCCGAGTTCGTGCCCCAGACAAAAGACTGGCCGATTCCCAAAAGGCTCACGGCAACCGCAAGCCACCAAAGAGGAAACTCATGAGCCATGATCCACCAGCATGCTGCGCACGCACTCAGCATCGTGCTAAACCCAGCGACGACAAGATTGCGCGGATGGAATTTATCCGCCATGATGCCCGCGATCGGCGACACAAATAACGAGGTCAACGCCATAGGAACCATCAACAGACCCGCGCTAGCAGAGTCCAAGCCCTGACCGTCTTGCAACCACAGCATGATCGGTAGCATCAACGACGCCGCCATAAAACCCATGCACGCGATGATGATAATCCCCAGCCGGTAATTGTGATTCCGGAATAAAAACAACGGGATCATGGCTTCCATGCCACGTGCCTGCGCAGTAGCTTGCAACCTAATAAAGCCATACAAACCAGCGATGCCGGCCAACAGCATGAGCCAAATCCACCACGCCCAGTCGGCCTCCGGCGCCTGCTGGATCGCACCAACCAATAACAGCATAGAAAGCAAGGACACTGCCACGGACAGTGGATCTAGCTTTCGGGCATAGGTCGGCATACGAGGTACCCACAGCGTCGCCAAGACAACGGCTAGGACGCCTAAAGGCACGTGGATAAGAAATACCGCCTGCCATGAAGACGAGTTAATTAGTGCGCCACCGAGTACCGGCCCGGTAATCGCAGCTACCGAGCCGATAATTCCCCATACCCCTAACGCGCGCCCACGACGCTCACGGGCAAAAACTCGGTTGATTACCGACATAGTCTGCGGCATTTGAATGGATGCGCCGAGTCCTTGTAAGCAACGAGCAGCAATCAATAATTCGATACTAGATGCTGTAGCGGAAGCGACCGCACCAATAACAAAGACGGTAATACCAATGCGAAAGAGGCGTCTTTGTCCGAACCGATCTCCCAACCGACCGGTAAACAACAAAGGAACCACCACGAACAGGAGAAACCCGGAAGATACCCAAAGGGTTTGTGCCAACGAAGCATCGAATTCTCGTCGTATGCTCGGAAGTGCCACCGCAACTAGGGTTTGATCCAGCAAAGACATGAAAAAGCCCAATGAGAGGGCGAACATAGCCTTCCATGCCTGGGCTTCTGGGAGCACTGTCGATTCGGCAGCGGTATGCCTATTTTCTGCGGACGTCTGTCGTCGGCCGTGCGAGGGAGTCACTCCGCTGATCCTAGCGCGGAACCAGTGCTGAGGCCTAGACTAACGGGCATGGCATTAATCGATAAGAAATCTCCGCAAGAAGTATCGACGGCAACCACCACCGCTTTCGGTTTGGTGGGCGGCTATCTCACCGCCGTCCAGACCGGAATCCGCCCCCTCGGTGGTGTGATACTCGGCTCTGCTGGTTACTGGGCGGCACGCTCGTGGGCTGCTAAGACCACTCCGGCAACCACGGCTGGATTGCTGGGCGGATACATCGCAGCATTCGGCCTATCGCATCCTTTGGCCAAGAAGATCGGTTCCTGGCCAGCAGTTGGCGTGGTAACCGCAGCCACCGCGGGTGCGGCGTACGCCCTATCCGATCGGAAATAAAGCACTGGTGGATCGTACCCGGCACCGCCCCTAATACTTGGCCAGCACCGGGTACGTCCTATTTCATTTTAATTGCGCACTAAAGCCTCGTAGGCTGCACCAACGCGGTACAAACGTTCGTCGGCGAAGGCCGGAGCCATAATCTGTAGACCGGTTGGCAACTGGGTATCTCCCGCCATACCAGAAGGTACGGACATACCGCAGACACCAGCCAAGTTCAACGGCAGTGTGCACAAGTCGAAGTTGTACATCGCGGTTGGATCTTCAACCTTTTCCCCCAGAGGAAAAGCTGTAGTCGGCGTCGTTGGTGATACCAGCACGTCGACTTTTTCGTATGCACGGGCAAAATCTTGCGCCACCAGGGTGCGAACGCGCTGCGCTTGTAGGTAATAAGCATCATAATAGCCGACCGACAACGCGTAAGTTCCGACCATGATGCGCCGTTTGACCTCTGGGCCGAAGCCAGCTTCGCGCGAAAGTTCCATGACCCGGTTAGCGGAATTTTCTCCGTCATCACCCACGCGCTTGCCGTATCGCATACCGTCGAAACGGGCCAAGTTGGATGACACTTCACACGGCATGATCAGGTAATAAGCTGCCAATGCGTCGTCGAAGTGCGGGCAATCTACTTCGACGACTTCCGCGCCATTATCCACCAGCGTCTGTACTGCCTTGTGATATTGCTCCATCACGCCAGGCTGCCATCCATCGCGTTCGAACTGCTTGATGACACCAACTTTGAGCCCGGTCAGATCGCCGTTTGCGCCCGCACGGGCGGCAGCAACAACGTCCGGGACCGCTTTATCGATACTGGTGGCATCGTAGGGGTCATGCCCCGCAATTACCTCATGCAGCAATGCGGTATCCAACACAGTGTTCGCACACGGGCCTGCTTGATCCAGTGAAGAAGCAGCAGCAATCAAACCATAACGCGAAACCGTGCCATAGGTGGGCTTCACACCGACAGTATTTGTCAGTGCGGCTGGCTGGCGAATCGAACCGCCGGTATCCGTACCAATGCCCAATGGTGCTTGCCCAGACGCCAAGGCTGCTGCCGTACCGCCTCCAGATCCGCCCGGGGTGCGGTTAGTGTCATAAGGGTTACGCACCGGCCCGTAGGCCGAGTTTTCGTTTGACGAACCCATAGCAAATTCATCCAGGTTAGTTTTTCCTAGGATAGGAATGCCTGCTTCGCGCAAGCGACGAGTCACGGTTGCGTCATACGGGCTATTGTAGCCCTCCAGCATTTTCGAGGCCGCGGTAGTCGGCGCATCAGTGGTAACCAGCAGGTCCTTCAACGCGAGCGGAACCCCAGCTAATGCAGAAGCCGGCTTTTCCCCGTTATCAAGGGCCTTATCCACCGCATCTGCAGCGGCCAATGCCTCTTCTGCACCAACGTGCAAGAACGAATTCAGAGTCTCGTTAGTGTCGTTGATGCGGTCCAGATACGCCTGGGTCACCTCACGCGAAGTAATCTCGCGGTCGTGGATACGCTGCGCCAAATCCGCCGCGGTTTCCGAGGTGATGCCATCTGTTGGGCGGGTAAATTCAGTCATTAATTCTCTACCTCTATCGCTTGTGCAGTATTTATCATGCGCTCACAGGTGAGCACTGAACTAGCCACGAATCTTGGGAACCACGAAACGGTCATCACGTACGTCCGGTGCCTGATCCAAAGCCTGCTCAGAATTCAGCGTGCGCACGACTTCGTCGCTACGCATGGTGGCGTTCACCGAATGTGGATGGCTCATGGGTTCTACCCCGGCAGTATCCACATTTTGTACCGCAGAAACAGCGTTCACAATGCCGTCAATTTGTTCTGCATAAGTCGCGATTTCTGCATCGCTTAAAGCAAGACGCGATAGCTTCGCCAGGTGCTCGATTTTTTCGCGGGATATTTCTGACACAGTCGATTCAATCCTTCAATATTCGTGAATCAATTTTCTCCCGTACTATGCTACGCCACTGGAACCAGTAGCTAAGCAACGCCTGATAGTCCGGTACGTGAGACAACAAAACAAGGTTTCGCCCAACTAAGCAACGCGCCAGATTGCTACGATGGTGACAGCGAACTCGAAGTTCAGAAAGTGGTGGCAATAAATCATGTCGTTTTTGATCCGTGTCCTGCTCCCAGACACTCCCGGAGCGCTCGGACAATTAGCTGACGCCATCGGCCAAACCGGCGGCAATATTCAATCCGTCGACATTATTGAAGCATTTTCTGCTGATGCCGTCATGGACGATATCGTCGTCGACTTGCCCCAAGGAGTAATGGCAGATGCTTTAATTACTGCAGCCAACTCCGTTGACGGTGTCGAAGTTGACTCTATTCGGCCGTTTTCCGGCCGCGTCGACCGCCGCGGGCAAATCGAAATGTTGTCACATCTGGCGACCAACCGCGGCGGGTTACGTACGTCCTTACAAGATTTTGTCTCTGCTTTCCCGAAGGCCTTAACTTCGTCCTGGGCGATCATCGTCGACACAACCGACAAAATCACGCGCGTGGCTGCCTCCAGCGCCGCCCCAGAAGACGACGGTTCGATCCCTGCGGATATTGACATCACTTCTGCCCGTGTTTTGGTTGCCGATAGCGAAGACTGGATCCCTGATTCTTGGCGCATCTTGGATTCGGCTCTCGCTGGCGCGCCACTAGGCGACAGCGGACTGGTCTTAATCATCGGGCGCGCCGGCGGCCCAGACTACCTGGCCAGCGAAGTAGTACACCTAGGCCACCTGGGAAACATCCTGGGCAAGCTGATTGATTAGTGCTCAGCAATTAACGCGCCGTCGAGAAGCTGCACAAACTCCTCTTCCGACAAGATCCGCACGCCCAAATCACGAGCCTTGGTTTCCTTCGAGCCGGCGTTTTCTCCTGCCACCAAATAATCAGTCTTTTTCGAGACTGAGCCGGTAGCTTTTCCGCCGCGCGAAACAATAGCTTCTTTGGCACTATCGCGGCTAAACCCTTCCAGCGTTCCGGTGACCACAATCGTCTTCCCTTCCAACGTTTGTTCCATACGCTGGGAGGCCTCGACTTCCATAGTCACCCCGGCCTGAGCCCACTTGTCGACGATGGCTCGATGCCAATCCACGCTAAACCAATCTTGCAGAGAATTGGCGATCGTCATTCCAACGCCATCCACATCGGCAATCTTGTCGACGTCGGCATCCCGCAATGCCTGCATCGAACCAAAACGCGTGGCCAATGCCCGTGCCGCAGTAGGCCCTACGTGCCGGATCGACAAAGCAATAAGCACACGCCAAAAATCAGCCTGCCGTGCGGTTTCTAGATTCTCTAAAAGTTTCCGACCCGAAGCATTGATCTCACGTTTAGTCTTGTCTTTTTTAACCGTACGGGTATAAACAGTGGAGTTCATCAGCACTTCTTCGTTGATGCCAAACAAATCTGATTCATCAACCACCACCCCACTGGCAATCAAATCGTGCGCTCCCTTTTCTCCCAAGGCTTCGATATCGAATGCTTTACGGGAGGCAAGATATTCCAAGCGCGCCCCTAGTTGTGCCGGGCAAGAGCGGGCATTCGGGCAGCGCCAATCGGCATCACCTTCTTTTTGCGGCGCTAGGGTACTGCCACATGACGGGCATTCACTGGGGAATCTCCACTCATACTCGCTGCCATCACGCTGCGACACCACCGGCCCTAAAACCTCCGGAATGATCTCTCCGGCTTTTCGGATCACCACCGTATCGCCGATCAATACTCCTTTGCGTTTGACCTCTGTCTGGTTATGCAAGGTAGCCATCGAAACGGTAGTGCCTGCGACAAATACCGGCTCCATCACTGCGTACGGCGTCACACGACCAGTCCTACCGACGCCTACCTCAATCCGCAACAGCTTGGTGGTAACTTCTTCTGGCGGGTATTTAAAGGCGATCGCCCACCGCGGTGCGCGTGAGGTTGCTCCAAGCGCACGCTGCGTCGACAAGTCATCGACTTTGACGACCAGGCCATCCATTTCGAAGAAAGCATCATGGCGATGCTCTCCCCAGTACTCCACTTGTGCAAGGACTTCCGCACTGCTCGTTACCCGTTTGGTGTACGGCGATACCGGAAGCCCCCAAGCCTCCAAAGCCTTATAAGCATCCCACTGCGAGTCGGGTGCAAAACCTTCCCGGGCGCCAAGACCATGCGCGATCATGCGCAGCCGACGCTTCTTCACCTCCTCGGTATTTTTCATCCGCAAGCCCCCCGCTGCCGCATTACGCGGATTAGCGAATGTCTCTGGCTTTTTACCTTGCCCTTCAGCGAGTTTCACGCGTTCTTCGTTGATGACCGCGAAATCTTCGGGGTTCATATAAACCTCACCGCGAATTTCGATGAGTTCCGGAACCGGGTATTCCTCGGTAGCAGTGAGTTCGTGTGGAATATCCTCAATGACCCGGGCGTTGGCGGTAATGTCTTCGCCAGTGGTTCCGTCACCACGGGTGGCTGCTCGATCCAGCCGGCCATTGCGGTAGACCAAATCCACCGACAACCCATCGATTTTTAATTCGGTGAGGTAGGCCGGAGCCGGGGTACGCGCAAGCCAATCACGCAGCTCGCCGTCGTCAAAAGCATTATCTAAGCTCAGCATAGGCGCCAAGTGCTCAACATTGGCGAAGCTGGACTCTTCGGGCACCGGCGCGCCGACTTCCATGGTGGGTGAGTCAGGCACCGCCAGTTGCGGGTAGTCTTTCTCCAGCTTCGCTAACCGACGAAGTAGCTCATCGAATTCCGCATCCGGAATTTCGGGTTGCTCGTTGTAATAGCGTTCACGGTGGTAGCGAACCTCGTCGGCAAGTTCATTCCAGCGGCGGCGCAATCCTGCTTCATCAAAACCTGCTTCATCAAAATCACTCACGTGCATCCATTCTAATAGGAGCTCAGCTTCCGTTGAATGTTCGAACCAGTGCGCCTGTCTGTGGACAAGCGCGTCTAGGCTGTAGGTCATGAGTTTCAACGCTTCCCGCATGCTTGCCTTCGACTTAGAAACAACCTCGAACATTCCTCAGGAGGCCCGGATTGTCACCTCCGCCCTGGTCTCAATTGAAGGCTCGACCGTGGATTCGCAAGAAATGCTGGCAAACCCCGGCATAGAAATTCCGCAACCAGCCACCGATGTACACGGAATTACTACGCAATACGCTCGCGAGCACGGCCAAGACCACGATGAAGTACTCGCAAAGACCATCGCAGCAATCAAGAAAGGCTGGGACGAAGGCAAAACGCTGATTGTTTATAACGCGAATTACGACCTGACTGTGCTCCGGAGTTTAGACGAGGATTTCACAGTGACCGGCCCCGTCTTTGATCCGTTCGTTATCGACAAACTGAAAGATAAATACCGCAAAGGCCCACGCACATTAAGCAAAGTGTGCGAGGAATACGGTGTACCACTGGATAACGCGCACGAAGCCACCGCCGATGCCATGGCTGCGGCTCGTGTTGCCTGGAAACAGGTGAACCAGCGGTTCCCGGAGTTAGCAAAGATGGACGATGGTGAGCTAATGGAGTATCAAGCCGTGGGTTACTACGAAATGCAGATGGAATTTAAACGCTACCTGGCTTCCCGTGACCGAGACGCCTCGTCGGTAGCAACTTCTTGGCCAATGCAGGGCTAATTGTAAGATTGGCAGCATGAAAAAGTCACTCGCAACCGCACTCATTGCCGGTCTAGCGGTGCTGTTTGGTGCCATTGCCCTGGGTCCACAACGCATTGCGCTCGCAGACCAAGCAACCGGCAATAAACGACTGGCTGCTGAACTAGCCGAATTAGCCGTTCCCGGACATAATCAGCTCACCGCATTGACTATCGACGATGGCGTGACAGAATACGCTGGTTGGGGTGCTGATAGCGAAACTGAGGTCGAAATCGGCTCAGTCACGAAGATGATGACAGCCGAGCTTCTGCGCCACGAAATCAAAAACAAAGAGGTGGAGTTAGACACCACCCTAGGCGAGTTAATCGACGAACTACACGAACCAGTCGCCTCAGTCACACTGGAAGAAGCCGTCAACCACACCGGCGGATTGCCCCGGATGGCGGGAGTCAATTTCGCTTCAAACTTGGGCTTTTCCGTGCTGGGCACCAACCCATACGAAGGCATTGGGCGTGACGACATTTTTGCCGCTGCCAATGACATCGAAGAATTGGAAAACCGTGGTGAAGAACAATATTCCAACCTGGGTTTCGCATTGCTCGGCTGGGCGCTAGCAGAAAATGCCGGCACCACCTACGAAGAAATGCTTAACGACGTACTTTTCCGGCCGTTAGGCATGCACGATACCTACGTGGCTAGCCAACCGCTTCCCGACGATCAACCGGCAGGCCTACTCAACAACGGGCGGCATGCTCAGCCCTGGGTGACGGAAGGTTATGCACCTGCGGGCATGGTGCGCTCCACCGCTGCTGATATGGCGAAATTTGCGGAATATCTCTTAGAACAAGGCCTGCCCGATTACGGTTGGGCTCCAACCGTTTCTACAGACGACAAAGACAGCGGCGCAGGTTGGCACAACGGACAAACTGGCGGCTATTCTGCCATGCTGGTCGTCGCGCCTGAGACTGCACGAGCTGCCTTCGTCGCAGGCAATACCCCGCGCGGTGTAGAACAAATTGGATTGCAGCTAGCAGGAGAGGAAGTACGGTAATGAACGCAATCATCAACCTCGTCCTGGTATTCTTGTTGATTTTCAACTGGGGATTTGCCGCGTGGAAAGCGCGGGAGAAAAAGGGCTCCTTATCGATCCAAATCATCAACTTATTGGTGAATATCGGGCTAACGATGTTCATTGCCTACGTCGTCGCCTGGAACTCCTTGGTTCCCATTTGGGTCTGGTGGGGTTTAGCCGTGCTCATGGCCGCATCGGTAACGCTCATCGTTTATTACATACTGGAAAGCCATAACCGCAAGGTTCCCAGTTAGAGGTCTCCGATATCCTCGGCCAGCATGCGCGCTACCTCCCTGCTAAGCCGGTAAGTGCGGGCACAATCCAAGATGGTCTTTCCGGGTATCCCCGGTTGCGGGCAAATATCAATCAGTCGGGAACCCGCCAGCCGCTCGATGCCGAGAGTGTCGAGCAAGCGGGCAATTCGCACGGCAAGGCGGCGGGGATTTTCTCCCTGATCATCCCAGATCAGATCTGGAGGCACGCAAGCCAAACCAACCCGTACCCCGGCATCAATCAACTCGGCGAGCTGATCAAGTTTCGCAGTGCCAGTTAACTGGTGTTGATCAATGATGATTTCCCCTACTCCGCCACTATTGCTGACACTTGCTTGCTGTTTATTGTCAGCAACCGCATCAGCAATCACCTGATGTAACGCGTCATGATCTGTCTCCGAAACATTGAGATATTCAACTGGCCCTTCGGAACAACGTGCCAACAAAGCTGCGAAATCATCTGGGTCCAGCGGGGCAATTTTGTGGTAGTCCGTCGCACCCGGAATTTCGCCGCGCACGCACTGGGCTAGGTATGGTTCGTCAATTTGCAGCACGGTCGTGGCAGAAAAACGCCGAGTCATATCGGCACGGAAATTCGCAATCCCCACAGCCAGAGCATCAGCAAGATCGAATAACGCCGAACGGTCACTAAGCACACGATGGCCGTCGGCAAGCTCGATCTGGCTTGCCAAGCTCACCGGACCCATGACCTGTAATTTGATCTCCTGTCCTGCGTGCTGCCAGGTTTCTTCGAGCACATCAATGTCACGCTCGCGGAGATCTTTTAAGAACCAAGACCACCGTTGTGGGCGGGCGCTCAGCTGCCAACTACGAGCTCCGCGATCAACACTTAATGATTCCAGCAGCGCAGCGCTATAACCAACTGCGTCGGATCCCAATCCGCGTTGCGGCAAATGCGGCAAGTGTAACTGGTCACCAAATTCACTGATAACCATGTCCCCGGCTGCCGCCATCGAAGTGCCGGCCAGCGGACCAAGCGCTAGTGAACCCGGGAAAAGTTTTGCCGCTTGTTCTTGCTCTCCAGGTTGGTGCTGTGCCTCCGCTGATTGCAACGTTCGAAACTCCATCCGGCTCATCAGCCCTAGCCCTAAGAACCTGTAGAACAGATAGTTCCAGAGCCCAGCACAATATCGCCCAAACCATCATCGGTTGGCATATACAACACAGCTGCCTGGCCGCGTGCTACGCCTGAAAGCGGTTCTTGCAGGTCCAAATGCATCGAGTCAGCTTCACGATCCACCACCGCACGACACGGCACCACAGAGCCGTGCGCACGCACCTGCACCAAACAATTCAGCTCGCCCTCCATCGCCGGATGCAGATATTTCAGTCGGTCGGCACCGATAGTCTGGATGCGTAAGTCTTCACGCGAGCCCACAGTCACAGTTCCAGTGTTGGCGTCGATATCAGTGACATAGCGCGGACGACCATCCGCTGCGGGGGTTTTAATATCCAGCCCCTTGCGCTGGCCAATCGTATAATTCCACGCCCCGTCGTGCTCTTTCAGCTTTTCTCCGGAATTCTTATCGACGATCATGCCTGGGCGCATGCCAATCGAACGACCCAAGAATGCTTGGGTCCGCCCATCCGGGATAAAACAAATATCATAAGAATCGGGCTTCGCAGCTGTAGAAAAACCATAGCGAGCTGCTTCTTCCCGAATCTGCGGCTTCGGTGTATCGCCAACCGGAAACATGCAATGGGCTAGCTCATCAGCGCTAATCACCCCGAGCACGTACGACTGGTCTTTATTTTGATCCGGTGACCGACGCATATAACCTTCATCGTCAATGGTGGCATAATGCCCGGTAGCGACGGCATCAAAGCCCAGAGCCATGCCTTTTTCCAGCAACGCACGGAATTTAATCTTCTCATTGCAGCGCAGACACGGGTTCGGGGTTTCCCCGATCGCATAAGAATCAACGAAATCATCAATGACTTCTTCTTTAAAGCGCTCAGAAAAATCCCAAACATAGTACGGGATACCCAGCTTGTCGCAAATGCGACGGGCATCGGCGGCGTCTTCCAACGAGCAACAACCACGCGCTTTTTCCCTGGTTTGCTGTGCATCTTGGTGCAGAGCCAAATGCACGCCAACCACATCGTGGCCAGCTTCTACCGCGCGTGCAGCTGCCACTGATGAATCGACGCCGCCGGACATTGCAACCAATACTCGCATGCCTCATAGTTTAAGCCCAGTGTCAAAGCCATGCTTTCAGCCTTCACCAGAGACGAGATCTACCTGCAAAATCCGTCGGCAAGCCCCGTAGAATGACACGCTATGGGACGCAAACGGGCAAGAAACCAAGCGCAAACAGCTTCATCAATCATCGGACGATATGAGATCAGCACAGGGTATGCGGAGATCAAGCCTGATTCATTCCACGACAACGGCTACTACCTTTATGTCAACGGCGTTCCCAGCTCGCACGTACTGCTCGGCGAACCAGACTATTTGGATTTTGCGTATATGCGCTGGTTTGCAGCCAGCATAGAAGAATTTGTACGCGCACACAGCTGGGATACAGGCCGGCTACGAATCACACACCTGGGCGGCGCAGGCTGTTCCATGGCCCGCTACCTAGCGTGGCGTTGGCCAAAAACTCGCCACACCGTCGTGGAACTCGACGCCAGCTTAGGTGAACAGGTACGCAATTGGTTCGATATACCACGCGCCCCAACTGTAAAAATTCGCCCTGGCGAGGCAGCTGAGGCCACTGCCAATTTTCGCCCAGCCAGCCGAGACATCATCATTCGCGATGTGTTCTCTGGCGATACCACCCCGCGCTCGCTCACAAGCACAGAGTTTTACCAGCATGCGCATCAAGCATTAATACCTGGCGGCCTTTTTGTTGCTAACTGCGGTGCACGCCACGGCGCCGCCGAAGTACAAGAAGAAGTTTCCGGTTTAGACAGGTTTTTCCGCCAAGTAGCGCTGATAAGCGATGCGGGTACGCTGCAAGGCCGCAGTGGCGGAAACATAGTGCTCCTGGCGTCCGATTCTGAGCTACCGCAGGCGGGAACTCCTATTTACGATCAAATGCGCAGTGCGCTACTTCGAGGTGCCATGCCCGCAAAATATCTTGATGCCGCACAGACACAACAGTGGGCTCAGGAATAGCAGACCAGGGCTAGAGGCCTGCAACTTTTCGGGCGGTGGCAATAATATCCGGCAGCTGTTGGCACACAACCGCTATATCTTCTTCAGTAGTGCTGTACCCAAGACTAAATCGCAATGCACCACGCGCACGCGCCTCGTCAGTTTCCATGGCTTCAAGCACATGACTGAAACGATTTACCCCGGCTGCGCACGCTGATCCTGTGGAAACCGCAATACCTGCGCGGTCCATCAGCATGATCAAACTATCACCATCGGTGCCTAAGAAAGAGACGTGGAGATGCGTCGGTAAAGCTGGCTCTACCGTGTTAACAACTACATCATCGATATGCGTGGTGATAAAGGAACGCAGTTTATCTCGTAACTGCGCCAGGCGCACACGTTGTTGTTCATGCTCCTCTAAAGATTCCCGCAATGCCGCTGCCAAACCCGCTGCACCAGCGACATCGACGGTACCTGGACGAATTCCACGTTCTTGTCCGCCACCCAAGTAGACCGGTTTCGGCGCCGGGGTACGTTTCGCTAACAACAAACCAGCGCCCCGTGGCCCACCAAATTTATGTGCGCTAGCCGCCAAGGTAGTCGCCTGTAATTCATGGAAATGAATCGGAAGCTTGCCGACGGCTTGCACTGCATCCACGTGCAAGGGAGTCCCGGCTGCTGCTGCACGTTCAGCAATTTCGGGGATCGGCTGAATGGTACCGATCTCATTGTTCGCATACATACAAGCGGCTACAGCCGCTTGGGTGTCGAGAGCAGAAAGATCACATACACGGGCCGCCCCGTCGACAGGAAGATCCACAATCTCTGCCCCCTGGCTAGCCAACGCGTTGGCTACGTCACGGATAGCAGAATGCTCCGAAGGCGGGAGGATAATCCGCCTCGATTCGCTAGCGGCGTATAAACCCTGCAGAGCAATATTGTCGGCTTCGGTACCAGAGGCAGTAAAAATCACCTCAATCGGTTCACACCCCAATAGCTCCGCAACGGACTCGCGTGCGGAATCCAGAACACTACGCGCTTTCCTACCCGCAGCGTATTGCCCGTTTGGGTTCAGTTCACCGGCTGCGTGCACCCACGCGTCAATCGCCGACTGGCGCATAGGAGTAGTGGCAGCGTGATCAAGGTAAGTCATAGACTCCACTCTACTTCCCTATTCCATGGCGCCACGAGGCCCTGCCCACGGCGCCAGTGCGTCCTCGCTGAACCTAGCTCTGTGCTCGTGCTCGTAGCTCCGCAGTTAGGGCGGGCGCTATCTCATGCAAATCGCCCACTACACCCAGATCTGCGACGGCGAAAAACGGCTCATCCGCATCCTGGTTGACGACGATGATGTGTTCTGCAGTCTGCATACCTGCTAGATGTTGGATTGCACCAGAAATTCCGAGACCGATATACAGCTTCGGGCTGACGGTCACACCGGTTTGTCCAATCTGGTGTGCAGGAGCGTACATACCATCATCCACCGCATCACGCGTGGCGCCTACGGCCGCACCCAAGCTGTCTGCCAGTGGCTCGATAACGTCGGCGAAATTCTCTGCCGAACCGACTCCCCGTCCGCCAGCAACCACGTTTTTCGCTTGCAGCAAATCTGGCCGGTCGCCTTTGACGGCGGGAGTAAAGGAAGCAACACGTGCTTCATTCTCAGCGGCGCCGCCGAGCACAATCTTTTCGAGGTTGCCTGCCCCTTGCACGGGATTGGCCTCCGGTTCTACTGCACCGGGACGCAAGCTATACAACGGGCAATCACCCTCTGCTTGCGCAACAACATCCACCGAGCCACCAAAAATACTGTGTTGCGCAGTACCATCAGCATTGATGCCCACTACATCACTAAGAATTCCAGACGCCAGACGTGCACCCAGACGGCCGACGATTTCGTTACCCGCCGTGCCCGCGGCAACCACAATCGGGCCGGGATTCGACGCAGCAACTGTAGACAGCGCATCGACTTCTGGCAGCACTAAACGCTGCTCATAATCCGCAACCTCCGCAGAATAAATCTTGTCCACTCCGGCACTGGCAAGCTCGGCGGGCAGTTGTTCACAACCACCAGGTGCGCTGACGACGACAGCATGCACCGACCCCAAAGGCCGTGCTGCAGCAATCAATTCCTTATTAACCGGATTCAGTTGCCCGTTTTCATGTTCTATCAGCACGTATACGTGTGCCATATCAGTATTGCTCCCTAATTCGCGAAGTTAAATGAGGTTGTTTTCTGCCAGGTAATCAGCAATTTTGCGAGCTTGTTCTTCCGGGCTTCCGGAATCGATCATTACACCAGCACTGCGCGTAGGGCGCTGATTATGGCTGATCACATTCGTGGTGGCGTTAGCCGCTCCAACCATATCGGCATCCAGGCCGATGCCAGCTATATCAACCGTCTTCATCTCATGCTTTTTTGCTTGGCGTAAGCCTTTGAACTTCGGGAATCGCGGGCTATCAGCTTTATCAGTCACCGTCACTAATGCTGGTAACTTAGCTTCGAGCTGCCAGGTGCCTCGGTTATCTTCACGAACCGCAGATACGGTATCTCCATCCACGGAAAGCGAGTGCACAGCAGTGAGCGCGGGAATCTCTTGGAATTCTGCTAGAAGTCCAGGCACGGTGCCAGTAGAACCGTCAGAGGAATAGTTACCCCCGATCACAAGCTGCACATCATCAATGGTCTCGAGCGCGCTATGCAGGGCAAAAGCAGTGCCCAAAACATCGCTGCCAGCCAGTGCCTCATCCGTGATATGCACCGCATCGTCGACCCCCATAGCAATCGCTTTTCTAAGAGCGTCCTCATGATGAGCCGGCCCCATGCTCAAAGCAATCACTTGATATTCAGAGCCTTGTTTCACTGCCTCTTCGCGAACCCGAAGGGCCTGTTCGACGGAGAACTCGTTGATCTCATCAATAATGACGTCGACAGATTCGCGATCCAAACGTGCGTCGTCACGCAACGTCTTGGTGGACCAGGTATCCGGCACGGTCTTCACCAAGACCACGATGGTTGGCATCATTGCCACCTGCCTTTCTTTCACAGTTCAGAATTTGTTTGTGTGGTTCGTTATTAATGCAGACGCGTCTGGTCTCTGAAGCGCATCATACAACGGTGCACTGTACCTGCTCGTTACATGCGATAGGTGACCTACCGCAAACAACTGTACCACTCGGTCTAGTTAAAATAGACCGACCGTTGAATTAGATAGCTAAGATTACGGCATTTTCCCAATCCGATCTTCCGGTTGAAACTCCAAAAATTCTCGATACGCAGGATCTTCCCAACATTTACCAACAATCGGATGAATCACCGTTTCATCGGCGCACCGCATCGCCTCATCAACAGTCTTACACCCGGCTAGTTTTTGTAACTGCGCCCATGTAGGCAATACAAACCGAACTAACCCTGCTCGCCAACCGTCGAGAAGCAGCTGCGGGGAAAACCAATTCGCGTCTTCCGCTTCGCCGCCCGGATCAGGAGCCGGGCGCTGACCATCAGGAACACGGGCAACAAAAGAAAAAGTATCGAACCACAGATGCGTACGATCAGATTTTCCGACCCACCGGGCCCACGGACGCAACAAATCCGAGCGAACCTTCAAATCATGTTTGTGCATGAGATCAGATAGCGCGATCTCATGCGATTCCAAGCTGCGACGCGCATAATCATATGGAGCCACGTTCGCAATTGGTGCACCGTCGCCATGTACCGCCAATAGCGCGCCTGCTTCTTCGAAAAGTTCTCGGACTGCAGCAAACACCAACGCGTGGGCTTTATACTTATTGGTTTCCATTCTGCGCGCCAGCGAAACTGCCGATGGCCCGCACCAATGTTCACCAGAGTCCCACGATCGAGCCGGGAAATCGCGATGATCAACCCCGCCGCCAGGAAACACAGTAATTCCCGGAAAATTGCGCATGGTCGACACCCGCTCTTGAGCGAAAACTTCAAGACCTTGCACACCATCGCGGACCAACAAGACGGTGGCCGCCAACCGAGCCCCCCGGTAACCAGTCATTTCCGCCGGATCAATCGCATCTATTTGATCGCTATGATGCTGACAGTGAAATTGCGTATGCGTCGAAAAATCTGGCATGAAAACCTCAACCGACCTATCCGGCGCGGTGCGAACCACGGCCCCGACTCGTACGCCGAGCAAAAAAGCGTGATCCCAACCGATCCACCTGAATCGGTTGATGGAAGGCTTTCGTGAGGTTTTCTGAAGTCAAAACATCATCCAGCAAACCTTGTGCCACGACTTCGCCTTCGTCCAGCAGCATGGCGTGAGTGAAACCTTCCGGGATCTCTTCCACATGATGGGTAATCATCACGATTGCTGGTGCATCAGGATCCAACGCGAGCTCACCCAGATACCCAACCAGATCCTCTCGTCCCCCTAAATCCATACCTGCAGATGGTTCATCCAAAATCAACAGTTCTGGATCCGTCATCAAAGCGCGAGCCAGCAAAACTCTTTTTCGTTCGCCTTCCGACAACGTTCCCCAAGTGCGCTCCATAAGGTGAAAAGCACCAACCTGCTCCAGGGTATCGTATGCTCGTTCAAAATCCAGTGATTCGTAGTCTTCCCGCCAACGGCCTAGCACCGCATAACCAGCAGAAACCACTAAGTCGTCGACACGTTCACCAGCAGGAATACGGTTGGCGAGAGCCGCGGAAGAAATTCCGACCATCGCTCGTACGTCACGCATATCGGCAGCCCCAAATCTCTGCCCCATCACAAAAGCAGTACCTTCCGAGGGAAATTCTTCGGCTGAAGCCATACGAACCAATGAAGTTTTACCGGCCCCATTGGGACCAATAATTACCCAGCGCTCATCCAGCTCGACCTGCCAATCGACAGGTCCAACCAAACGATTTCCACCGCGGCGTAATCCGACTTGTCGGAAATCGATCAACAAGTCTTCGCTAGTTTCAGGTGTGAGATGTGCGGAGTTCGAAGTCATAATCTAAATCGTCTCTTTCTTCGCGGTGCAAAAACTATTCCTAAGTTCTCCAGGATTGAATGAGCTTCCGGCCTTGCCGCGGTTTTCTAGGCTCAGATCACGCAGTCTCAAACTCATGGATACTCCTCCTCTAGCTTATGCCACGAGCCGAAAAAGGGGATGAAAAGTCTCAAGCGCCAGACCAGATCTTTCTCACCGTTAATCCCAGTCAATTTAGGGCTCATCGAGGACGGAATGCTGCAAACGCTGCCTTGCACTGGAACTCGCGAATAGTTCTTAAAATAATGCGCTCGCCAAATCAGTACGAGCTTGTTTTACCCGTGGGTCTGCCGGATCAAATAATTCGAACAACGAGATAACCCGGGTCCGCAAACGATCTTTGTCTGCACCTGCAGTCAGCTTCATAGTGGAAATCAGGCGAGCAAAAGCTTTCTCTGGTACCCCGGCTAATACTTCGGCGTCAGCAGCATCGAGTTGCTTATCGACGTCGTGCGGCGCCGCATCTCCATCTTGTACAGCATCACCGCTGCGGTTTGCTGGATCGAACCGCTCGATGACTTCCACGGTCTTAAGAGCTAAATCAGCCTGTTTGTCGTCTGGATTATCCTCCAAAATAGCATCATAATGCTCACGTGCCTGCCCATAATCTCCTCTAGCCAGGGCTTGTTCAGCAGCATCGTGCCGCGGGTCGATTTCCGAATCAGTATCCTGCTTTCCAGTAGCATCTGCTGGATTAACGATTGGCTGCGATGTTCCGGGCAGTTTAGAACCAATCTGTTGAATTAACGCGTCCACCCACTGCTGCAAAACCCCAACGGGTTGAACACCTTGAAATTGAGTGAGCGGCTGCCCTTGCCCCAAAGCCACCACAGTTGGTACCGCTTCTGCTCTAAAAGCTTGCACGATGGCTGGGTTTTTATCAGCATCCACATAACCGAAAATAATCTTGCCCAGCGTGGAATCTTTTACAACCAGCTCTTCAAAGTTGCGCTTCATCTCATCCGACTCAGCAGCTCTCGAAGTACCCAGCAACACGACAACGGGCACTTCCGCAGAACGACGAACCACATCAGTTTCGAAATTGTGCTCGTTTACCTCGAAATAAGCAGGTATTTGCGCCCCTGTGCCGCGATCTGGGCGTGCGTTTCCGGTATGACCAGTCGCCCCTGTGCCGGCGGAATTAGCTAAGCCAGCGGTGTTTGCACCACCGGCGGTTGCTTGGGCACGATTTTTCAGTTGTTGCAGATCCACCGCCGATGCGGCGAAACGTGCTGGTTCTTGCCTAGCTGAATCAGGGCGGTCCCCGGGGTTCTGGTCGGCTGGTTGCTGCGGAATAGTCATTAAAATTCTGCCTTCCTAAAAATCCTCAAGGTTGTGATGGGAACTAGCAACCAAGAAAATCGGCGATAGAGCTAGAGCTTCACAACGATCTGTCTTCATTGTTTTCAGCGGGACCGCGGTATTAATCCCCTCTTGATGCATTCTCCGAAGTTTCTGCGAGATGCCGGTTCACGGCGTCGACCTTGGCAGTCAAACCGTTGGTTACGCCCTGGCGAATATCCGCTTTGATAACCAGTGAAACACGTGGAGAGACAGCCTCTACTGCGGAAGTCGCTTTCTTAATCACCGCGAAGACCTCATCCCACTCACCTTCCAATAAGGTAAACATCGAATTTGTCTCGTTCGGCAGCCCCGATTCACGGACGACGCGCACGGCCTCAGCGACCGCTTCAGACATTTCACCAGTCTCATTTGTGGTAGTGGGTGCTACAGAAAAAGCCACAATCATATCTTCCAGGCTACCTGTTTCTGCAAAGACAACGCGCACCGCATTCTTAACGACGCTGCCAACAGCGCGCATGCCAATGACGGCGATCATCCCCTCGCCCACCGGAATCGCGCGGCCAAGCAACAATATGCGCGACCCCCGGCGGAATGTCGAGATTGCAGCCAGGGCACACATAGTATTTAACTGCGCGCACCGCCGCGATCTGCCGATATTGATACGGCCTACCGAAATCCCAACTTGGGCCTTCAGTCACTTGTGTGCCAAACAGGGAACCCCCATCAGCCGGGATACTGAACGGCCTATGTTGCGCCCGCCATGCTTTACCTGACTTCTTGCCTTTTGGGCCGCGAGGTTTCTTCGCTCCCACTTAGAACAACCGCAATTCGTTAGTTTCCAGCCCGCGCAGTTCTTGATAATCCAGCGTCACACACCGAATACCCCGGTCTCGGGCCAGGGCTTTGGCTTGTTCTTTAATTTGTTGTGCCGCAAACACTCCATGCACTGGAGCCAAGAGGCTATCCCGGTTCAACAGCTCAAGATACCGAGACAGCTGCTCAACCCCATCAATACCACCGCGACGTTTAATCTCAACAGCGACGGTTTCACCAGCCGCATTGCGCGCCAAAATATCTACCGGGCCGATACCAGTCGGATATTCTCGGCGCACGAGTGTGTAACCATCACCAAGCGTCGTAATATGTTCCGCAAGCAATTCCTGCAAATGCGCTTCCACCCCGTCTTTGACCAAACCTGGATCCTCCCCAAGATCGTGGCTCGAATCATGGAATACGCGATGCAGAGTAATGCGCAACTGCTCACCTTGGGGGTTTTCAACTACCCAAAGTTTTTCTTCAGTATCTTCCCCATCGATATCAGTAATCGGGGATTCAGCCAATGTACACGGGGAAGTCATCCAGTTCAGCGGTTTATACGCACGGTTGTCCGCATGGACCGAGACAGATCCATCCGATTTGACCATGATCAAGCGATCAGCAGCGGGCAAATGGGCATCCAACCTGCCGACATAGTCGACAGAACATCGGGCAATCACTAAACGCATGCCCACTACCCTAGCGCAGACGCTGCGGCTTGTACCTTTCTTGCCGGCTATCCGGAGCAGATTCCAGCCATGAGCAGAGTGCCATCGCCGTAGCGTTATCTACGGCTAATTCAAAGTGGTCGTCGGGTGTCGATACTTCGAGCACCTGAAGTGATGAGGACATAAAAGAACCCTCGGCATCTGTCACTGAACGTTGACGGTGGAGCGTCAATTCTTGACGTTCGAGTATTACATCTGCAGAGGGTGATAATGAACGAAGCTTGTACATATTTAGCTGCTGGCCATCACAGACTATCCGGCCATGACGCCAGCCGTGTGTACCCTTCGCAGGAAGACGCCGAGCTATGACCGCATTGCCTTTCGACCGCAGAGTGAAGAACCGCCACGCAGCCAACCCTGCGACGAAAACTAGCGCCAATAATACGCATACTGGTAAGAAGCTACCCATAATATCCTGCATTAAGCTGCCACCTTAACTAACAGAAGAGATTTCAGACCAGTTTAATGCGTGACATAGCGTTTGTGAAATGTTTTCATCGGCAAACTGCGGTACGTACGCAAAAAGGCTTTTCCCGAGTTTGGGAAAAGCCTTTCCGATTAACCGTCTGTGTTGGAGCCAGACAGCAGGATTAGATTAACTCTGCGCGACGCTGGGCACGGCGTGCGGTAATTCCGTGCGCACGGACGTATTCATCGTCGGAGGTTTCGTATTCTTCGACGGTAGAAGAATCCCACTCTTCAGATGTGATCGCCCAATCAGCCAAGACCGTGACCTTCTCCTTGGATACGGAGAGGAAACCGCCCTGTACGCCAAAGACAACACGATCGCCATTGGCACCGGTAATCGTCACAACACCGTTGTCCAACAACTGACCGAGTAGGGGCTGGTGCCCAGGCAACACGCCGAGCTCACCATCGGTGGTCTCAGCAGTGACCATGGTGGCCTGGCCGGACCAAAGCTTACGGTCGACCGCGACGAGTTCCACGGTGAATTCAGCCATGTGTGTCGCCTACTTCCTACTTCTCGTTCATCTTTTTGTATTTTGCCTCGACATCATCGAGGCCACCCAAACCATCGAAAGCCATCTCTGGATAGTGGTCAAACTCACCATCACAGATGCGTTCGAAAGCGTCGATGGTTTCTTCCAGAGGAACGGTAGAACCTGGCAAGCCGGTGAACTTCTCTGCGACGTAGAAGTTCTGTCCCAAGAAGCGCTGGATACGACGGGCCCGCTGAACGGTCACCTTGTCTTCTTCTGACAACTCATCCATACCCAAGATGGCGATGATGTCCTGCAATTCCTTGTTCTTCTGCAGGATGTTGATGACGCGCTGTGCGATCGCGTAGTGGCGCTCACCCACGATGCCAGGCTCGAGGATACGGGAGGTCGAAGACAGTGGGTTCACGGCAGGGTAAATACCCTTCGACGCAATCGAACGATCCAGCTCGGTTGTCGCGTCCAAGTGCGCGAAGGTAGTAGCTGGAGCCGGGTCGGTGTAGTCGTCGGCGGGGACGTAAACGGCCTGCAGGGAAGTAATTGACTTACCACGTGTAGAGGTAATCCGTTCCTGCAAAACACCCATCTCATCAGCCAATGTTGGCTGATAACCCACGGCGGAAGGCATACGGCCCAACAGCGTGGAAACCTCGGAACCTGCCTGAGTAAAACGGAAGATGTTGTCAATGAACAACAAAACGTCCTGGTTTTGAACGTCGCGGAAATATTCAGCCATGGTTAGACCAGACAAGGCCACGCGCATACGAACCCCTGGTGGTTCGTCCATTTGACCGAAGACAAGGGCGGTGTCTTGCAACACGCCCATCTCTTCCATTTCCAGGAACAGGTCAGTACCCTCACGTGTACGCTCGCCGACGCCGGCGAACACGGAAGTACCGGAGAAGTTACGAGCGATACGAGTGATCATTTCCTGGATAAGAACGGTCTTGCCGACGCCGGCGCCACCGAACAGACCAATTTTGCCACCCTTAACGTACGGGGTAAGGAGGTCGATAACCTTGATTCCAGTCTCCAGAATCTCGGTTTTACCCTCCAGCGCATCGAATGGTGGCGGATCGCGGTGGATTCCCCACTGTTCGCCGTCGCGGCCCAATCCTGGTTCGTCCAAACACTCACCGAGCGCATTGAAGACGTGTCCTTTGACGGCATCGCCGACGGGAACAGTAATTGGCTTACCAGTGTCGATAACCTCAGCGCCACGGACGAGACCGTCCGTAGGTGCCAACGCAATGGTCCGGATCAGGTTATCGCCGAGGTGCTGTGCAACCTCAAGCGTGATGGTCTTGGCGACTGCCTCGAGGGTGACCTCGACAGTCAGCGCGTTGTACAGAGCAGGCATCGCTCCACGCGGAAATTCCACGTCGACGACCGCACCGGTGACGCGCACGACGCGGCCGGTAGCGTTGGCGCTACCTTCCTGCGTGTTCTGCTCATCGAGAGCTGTAGTCATGATTTAGTCACTTTCTCCGCTGCCGGCAAGCGCACCAGCGCCACCGACGATCTCGTTGATTTCCTGGGTAATCTGTGCCTGACGAGCCTGGTTAGCAACGCGCGACAGGTCGTTGACCAACTCGGTCGCATTATCCGTCGCAGCTTTCATGGCTGTACGGCGCGCGGCAGACTCCGCAGCCGATGCTTCCAGAAGCATTGCGTACAGAATACGTGAGACGTACTTCGGGAGCAGGGATTCCAGTAATAATTCTGGATCCGGCTCGAATTCCATCTGAGCTTCAGTTTCGCCGTGAGTAGTCGAAAAACCTTCGTCGACGACTTCTTCCTCTTGGTAAACAGGCTCAATTGGAAGCAACTGATGAACGTTTACTTCCTGTACGAGCATAGATTCAAACGTTGTGTGAACTACGTGGACCGAATCAAAGCCGAGCAGGTCTTCACCTTCGACAACATTGACTCCGTCGCGATGTGGCGCAGTTCCTTCAGAGCTTGCTTGGAAGCCTTCGATGAGATGCTGGCGCATATCATGGGTAGCTTCCATGCTTGGGTCCTGGGAAAAACCAGTCCACTGCCCTGCGATGTCGACGCCACGGAATTGATAGAAGTCAACGCCTTTACCGCCGGCAACGTAACGCTTGACCTCATAGCCTTTTTCGTCCAAGAGTTTCTCCAACTCATTGGCACGTTTCAGCACGTTGTAGTTGTAACCACCACACATGCCGCGATCAGAAGTAATGACTAGCACTGCGGCCGTCTTTACGTGCTCGCGTGGCTTCAGCATAGGGTGTTCCAGCGTCGTTGCAGACGCCAGGCGCTCCATCACTTCTTGCATCTCCTCAGCGTATGGCTGTGCTTCTTCCACACGAGCCAAAGCTTTGTTAATGCGCGAGGTGGCAATCATTTCCTGCGCTTTGGTGATTTTCTTCGTTGAGTTAACCGACCGAATTCGGTCGCGTAATTCGCGAAGAGTAGCCATGGTTTCCTTCCCTCCCTTCTTTCCTTATCTCGAAGCAATCAGAGTTACTACTGCTAGTTACTTCTTGACGCTCTTTCGGGAGACGTTGAGCTGGTTCTTTTCCACTTCAGACTCCTCCAGAGGATCTTCGTGGTTGTCGATCACAGGCTCACCGGAGGTGGTTTGGAAACCCTTCGCGAATTCGTCGTTAGCATTGCGCAAAGCTTCCTTGGAGTCATCATCCAAAGGCTTACCGCCCTGGATTTGCTCGTATACCTGTGGAACCTCACCCTGCAAGTACTCGTGGAGTTCGGTTTCGTATCGGCGAGTGTCCTCAACCGGAACGTTGTCGAAGGCGCCTTCCGAAGCCAACCAAATCGAGACGATTTGGAATTCCACATTCTGAGGGCTGGACTCTGGCTGCTTCAACAGTTCAACCAGGCGCTGGCCGCGATCAAGCTGGGCCTTGGACGCAGCATCCAGATCCGAAGCAAAGGTGGCGAACGCTTCCAAGTCACGATATGCGGCCAGATCAAGACGAAGGTTACCTGCAACCTTCTTCATGCCCTTGGTCTGAGCAGCACCACCGACTCGGGATACCGAGATACCGACATCGATAGCTGGGCGAACGCCCTGGTTGAAGAGATCGGACTGCAAGAATACCTGGCCGTCCGTAATCGAAATGACGTTGGTCGGAATAAAGGCGCCGACGTCATTTGCCTTAGTTTCAATAACAGGCAACGCAGTCATCGAGCCTGCTCCGAGCTCATCGTTAAGCTTTGCAGCGCGCTCAAGCAAACGGGAGTGCAAGTAGAAAACGTCACCTGGGTAAGCTTCACGTCCTGGTGGACGGCGCAACAGCAACGAGATTGCGCGGTAGGCCTCAGCCTGCTTGGTCAAGTCATCGTAGATAACCAAAACGTGCTTGCCTTCATACATCCACTGCTGGCCAAGGGCAGCACCGGAGAACGGTGCCAACCACTTGAAACCAGCGGCATCAGATGCTGGTGCAGCAACGATGGTGGTGTATTCAAGAGCCCCATGCTCTTCCAACGTGCGACGAACACCGGCGATGGTGGTGCCCTTTTGGCCAATCGCAACGTAGATGCATCGCACCTGTTTGTCCGGATCACCGGACTCCCAGTTTGCCTTCTGGTTAAGGATGGTGTCGATGCACAGAGCGGTCTTACCGGTCTTACGGTCGCCAATGACCAGCTGGCGCTGGCCGCGTCCGATTGGAGTCATCGCATCAATCGCCTTGATGCCAGTCTGCATTGGTTCTTCGACCGGCTGCCGGTCAAGAACGCCAGCGGCCTGCAACTCAAGTGCGCGTTCTTTGTCAGATTTGATCTCACCCAGACCATCGATTGGTTGGCCCAGGGGATTAATCACGCGGCCAAGAAAGTCTTCGCCTACGGGGATGGAAAGTACTTCTCCGGTCCGTTTAACCTCATCACCTTCTGCCAGTGATTCGAAGTTTCCCAGAACTACGACACCGATGGAATCAGTGTCCAAGTTCTGTGCGACGCCAATAACGCCGCCCGGGAACTCCAGGAGCTCATTCGCCATAACGGACGGTAGGCCAGAGACGTTGGCAATACCGTCGGCTGCCGAAATGACCACGCCGACCTCCTCACGGGAGGCCGCCGCGGAATAGCTCGAGGTGTAGTTCGCAATCGCGCTACGGATCTCGTCGGAGGAGATCGTTAGCTCCGCCATGTTCTTCCTGCTCTCGGTTGTGTTTTCCAGCAATTATTTTATAAGGATCGTTTATTACGTCAGCACTGTCAGAAACGCTCTAACCAACGCTTAGCGCTGAACGCATACGCGCCAGCTTAGCCTTGGTCGAGCCATCGATGACTTCGTTACCAACGTGGATGCGCACGCCACCGAGGAGGCTGGGGTCAACCTCATTGTGGATGGACATCCGATGATCATAAATCGTGTGAAGTTTTTCTGCGAGGGCTTCCCGCTGTGCACCAGTCAAGCTTCCAACACTGACTACACGAGCCACCTTGTGGCCGCGCAGTTCGGCTGCCTGCTCAACGAGTGCGGCAACATCGCTAGCCGGATCTTTTTCAATCCTGCCAACCGCATGCAACACGAGCGCCTCGCTAAACATCGTGATGTTTTTACCTTCGAGGAGTCGAGCAAGCAGTGAGCGTCGTTTCGAAGCCTCAACCCGGCGATCAGACAGCAGCATGCATAGCTCGCCTTCCCGGTCCAGTACACGAGACAAAGAAAACAGCTCTTGCTCAACCTGTTCTAACTGGTTTTTGTATTCCGCTCCCCGCAATAAGATGCGACGAGCTCCCGCAACCAAACCGGTTCTTAGGTCTCGTGGGGTTGACCAAGTTAGCCCCACTGCTTTTCTCAGAACATTCAGAGCGTTGGAAGAAAGGTGTTGCGTAAAAACCTCGTCTGCCAAAGCCACTCTTTGTTCAGCAGAGGCTGCATTGTTGGCAAGCGCAACGCGTAGGGGTCGATCACCTTCGATCGCTTCAACGACCTCAAAGATCTCCAAACCGGTCTGCGAGTCAACCTCGACAGCATTCGAAGACTGAGACGAAGTCTCGTCAATAGCTGCGTAAAGTTGTTGCAATGCTTCGCGGCTCGCTGCTTTCATGCTTGCCTACTTTCTTGCGGCTGGTGCCACGTTGTCGAGTTCGGACAAGAACGAATCTACCGTTCCGGATTGCTTAGTAGCATCCGATAGTTCGGTGCCGAGCAAACGCTCAGCCAAGTTAATCGAGTTTTGTCCCAGATCTGATCGCAGATCCGCAATGACTTGTTCGCGGTTCGCAGAAAGCTGCTTGTTGCCAGCTTCAATGATGCGAGTAGCTTCTTCTTCAGCCTTTGCTTTGTGCTCGGCTTCGATTTGCTCGCCGCGCTTACGAGCATCCTCACGGATGGTCGCAGCTTCTGCACGGGCATCCGCCAGTTGTGCGTTGTATTTTTCCAACGCTGCCTTTGCTTCAGCCTGGGCGGCTTCAGCGCGGTCCATCCCGCCTTTAATCCGGTCCTCGCGCTCGTCAAGAACTTCTTGGAATTTCGGGATCACAAATTTTGCGAAGAGGAAGACGACAACTGCAAGCGGAATGATCGACCAGACGATGTCGTAGTTCGCAGGCAAAAGGAGGGAGTTCCCACTTTCGAGTGGCAATTCCTCTCCATGCTCCGCAAGCAAATAAGTGACGTTCATAGGCTCTCCAGTCTTAAAAAGTGTGGTGTTATTTCCGCGCGCTTTTTAGAACAGGAAGCCTGCAACGAGGCCGATAAGGGCAAGAGCCTCAACGAAGGCGATACCAAGGAACATGGTGGTACGAAGCTGGCCAGCCATCTCAGGCTGACGTGCCATACCTTCCACGGTCTTACCAACCAAGATACCGATACCCAGACCAGGGCCAATGGTTGCCAATCCGTAGCCGATGGCGCCCAGCTCGATGGAGGACTCAGTTGCCTGTGCCAAGATGATCTCGTTCATGTGAAAGTCAATCCCTTTCGTGGTTCTCGGTAAGGTTTACCGAGAGTGTAGTTGCTGTGGGGTTATGTAATTAGCCGCGTGGTTCGCGAGTTTGTCAGTGTGCGTCTGCGTGCAAAGACAATTCGATGTACACCGCAGTCAGCAAGGCGAAAATGTAAGCCTGCAAGAAGATGATAATCACTTCGTACAGGGTAAACAGGACCGCTGCCAATACCGTCACACCGGATAGTGCTGTCCAGCCATTGAGCTGCCAGAAGAAGAAGTTAGTGGCGCTAAACAGCAAGACCAAAATAATGTGACCGGCAAGGAAGTTTGCCATCAGACGCAGTGCCAGCGTGATCGGACGCAGGATGAACGTCGAGAAGAATTCGATCGGCACGACCAGAACGTGCAGTAATGGTGGCAGATTAGGAATCACCACCGAAGACTTCACGAATTTGCCGAACCCATAGCGCTTTGCACCGGCATAAATCATGGTGATATAAGCCAGTAGCGCAAGAGCGATCGGCATTCCGATACGTGCATTTGCCGAAATGTTCAGGCCCGGAATGATCGTCGAAACATTCATGAACAAAACTGAGAAGAAGATTGCCGCGAGAATCGGCAGGAACCTTCTACCTTCCTTTTTGCCCAAAATGTCTTCGGCAATGTGGATCCGAACAAAATCCAGCGCGTACTCCATGACGTTCTGCAAACCTGAAGGAACCAGCTTGGGGCTCCTAAAGGCGACGAGGAAGACCACCAGCATGATCGCCAGCATTAGCAAGCGAACAAGCATCAAGCGGTCTAGCGCGAACCAACCACCCAAGAAATCATCAAGGATGATGTGGCCATAGTATTGCCCCGGGAAAAATTCTGGGTCCAGTTCAGGCGAGTGGAACTCACCTCGAAAGGCCATAGTTGTAACGCTCAGCGTTCTCTCCCGTGTTCGGGCCGCATGAATAACTCATACGGTGCGATGGACGTCTTCAAACTCGCTGCCGTTACCACGGACTCCGTCGCACATCAGCGCGGCAACAGCAGGGGAAACAGCGCAGCATTTCAGTCACACCCTTACAGTTACCTGTGAAAGGCGCACCACTATTGCGGTTACCCGTGCAGTATATTATCAGCGTAATCCGATTCTGTCGCCTTGTGGGGGTAACTTTTTCTATTAATAAGCTGACCTGCACAAATTCGCAGTTATTTTTCGCAAAAGTCTCTCACTTTTCATGCAATTAAAGTCACAGAGTTGCGGCAGTGTTTGCCTTTGCCGGGGCCACTTTATCCAACAAAAGTAACTTTGGATGTAACGATGGCCCAGACTTCCGTACCTAAAGTAAGGATGAGCACTACAACGACCGTCACGAATAATGAAACAGTGTGGTAGAAGTCCAAATCTCGGATTGCAAACAGAACCAACACCAACAGCGTAATTTTTAGTAACCAACTCCCAAGCACAACGGCCATCGTTGTGGACGGTGTGGTATTTGCAGTGAGCAATACGCTCACAGCAGTAAACAGCACGAAACTTCCCCCGATACCCGCGCCAAGAAGCACCCCCGATAATCCCGGCAGTCCCGCAATTGCACCCCAAAGCACGAGTGAAGCGATTGTCGCGATGATCAGTGCGCGAATTCCCAACCGCAACCCTCGTTTGAGGGGCAAACTATGATCCTCGTAGGGTGATAACCCCTGAGCGTGATCGTGATTCTTCGCGCCATCAGGACCATCGCCCGTGTTATATCCCTTATTTTTCGCTAGATTCATTAAATCTTTCCTGCCCCTATATCGTGGAAACTCTTTTACCTTTATTCACGGCTTCCGCCTCCCCATTTAACAGATCGCAATTGCTTCAGCACAGTACTAACTATGTATGAAGCACGCTTGACCGTATTAAATAGGTGACTGATTGGACACAAATTTGAGTGCTCGATCGTTGCGACCAAGTTTTCCAGCCTTTAACGGAATCATCGTCACAAGACCTGCTATCAGAAGCGCAAACACCGTCCCAGCCAGCGCTATCCAGGCTGGAACGACAGAAAAACTCACTGCACCAAATGCGACTACAGCAACCCAAAGGTACAACACCAAAACTGTTCGTCGGTGCGTGTGCCCGAGCGATAGCAATCTGTGATGAATATGCTGCTTATCCGCCGCCATCGGCGATTGCCCACGAGCTACCCGGCGCACCACAGCGAGAATAAGGTCCAATACCGGCACAAAAACCGCTGCCAACACAACAATGAATGGAGAAACCAGCGCCACCACATCTGCTGCACCGTATAAGGACATATTAATCTTGCCGCTCGCTGAGGTCGCCGCCGCCGCCAACAATGTACCAATCAGCATTGAGCCGGAATCACCCATAAATATCCTTGAAGGCTCAAAGTTATGAGGCAAAAATCCCGCACAGATACCGACCAAACCCGAGGCGATGATCGCTGGTGGATATGCCGAAACTGCTCCCCCTTGGTCATATAACACTGTCAGGGAAAACACTAAGATCGCGCCTCCCGCAATCATTCCCAAACCAGCTGCTAAGCCATCCAAACCATCTACAAAATTTATGGCATTAATGAGCATCACGGTGAACAACACGGTCAAGATTAGAGACTGGACTTGATCGAGTACGACCGTGGTTCCGTCCCCAATCGGCAGAAAAAGCAGCGTCCAGGTTAATCCCAACAGGCTCATCAAACAGGCTGCAACAATTTGTCCCACCAACTTGAGCACCGCAGTTAGCTCAAATAAATCATCCAACACGCCAACGATGACAATGGCAAAAGCCGACCACAATACCGCCGTCATTTCCGGGGTCACTGGCATAAAACCGCGGTTCAACGCGGGTAACTGCATTGCGAGAGCAACCGCGAGCAAAAAGCCGCTGAACATAGCAACCCCACCAAGCCGGGGAGTTGGCTGAGTGTGCACATCACGCGCGCGGATTTCCGCTATGCGTCCGGAACGCACCATTACACTGCGAACCAGGCCAGTGATCAGAAACGTCACGGCTGCTGCAACCAAAAGCACCAGTCCGAGTTCCCGTATCGGGATTCCCGCCGCTCCCATCAGTTTTTCTCTTTATGCAGTGCCTCCGGCGAAAGCCCAAGCACTTCTGCAATTCGGTCCGTACTAATTGCACCCTCACGCAAAACCACCGGGTGCGACCCCGACAGATCAACGATGGTAGAGGCTTGCCCCACAGGACTATCACCATCATCCAAGTAGACAGCGACATTGCGCCCAAGTTGCTTTTCCGCCTCAAACACCGATTTCGGTGGCTTCTGTCCAGAAATATTTGCCGAAGAAACCGCCATTGGGCCAACTTCCTGCAGGAGCGATATAGCCACGGGGTGCAACGGCATGCGCAACATAACCGTTCCACGCGTATCGCCCAGATCCCAAGGCAGCGAAGGAGCCTGCGGGACGATAAGAGACAGTCCACCTGGCCAAAATGCTTCAATCAGGGTTTTGGTTTGTTCAGGGAATTCTCGGACCAGGCCCTGGACCGTCGCCCACGAACCAACGAGCACGGCTATTGGCATGTCTCGCCCCCGTTGTTTCGCCTCGAGTAACCGAGCGACAGCATCATTGTCAAAAGCATTACACCCTAGGCCGTATAGAGTGTCAGTCGGCATAACCACCAACTCGCCAGCACGTGCTGCCTCTACTGCTGCGCTTATTCCGGCGTTGCGTTGATTACTGTCATCGCAGGAATATGTTGTGCTCATTGCGCCTTTGCCTTTCTCATACCTCACGTGATCGCTGTCGACTTCTCCGTGCCCACACGGGCCGGTCATGGCTACTCGAGATCGCTATATAGATGTCCCTCGGAGCCGCAGCCAATACGTGCTTAGTCTACGCGCTAAGATTTTACGCGTTTGGCAGCAGTCACAAACCGCTTCCTGCCGGTCAAATCAGCTAACGGGGTAACGGCACAAAAATCTGCTTCTGCTTTAAACACCTGGAGTGATTGTTCTGAAGTTGCATCATCATGTTCGAAACCTACTAAACCGCCAGGTCTTAATAAGCGCGCACATTGCACAGCGAGCCCATTAATAACATCCATCCCGCTCTCGCCGGCGAAGACGGCATCATCAGGATCCGCATACACCTCAGCATCTAACGTGTCATCGCGCGGAACATACGGAGGATTGCACACTATGAGATCCACCTGCCCCGCAATGTCGGCTAGCAGCGTCGGATCGAGTACATCTCCGTCGACTAACTCATAGTTGAGGCCACAATGTTGCTGCAAGTTGTACAGGTTTTTTTCCGCCCATCGCATGGCTCGTGAAGAATATTCCACGCCAATGACCCGGGCGGCGCTGAACTCGTGCGCAATATAAGCGGCAAGAGCGCCAGTCCCGGTGCACAGATCTAACACCACCGGGTGCTCGGAAGTAATGTCGCCGACAAGCTTGTCGACGGCCCATTGCGCAAGCACTTCCGTTTCTGGCCGTGGAATGAAAACGCCTGGCCCGACGAGCATATCCAGCGGTCCAAAGGGAGCAGATCCGATAATGTGTTGCAGCGGCTCACGACGTTCTCGCCGCTCAATTGCCGAAGCTAAACCTTTGGGAGCAGGTTCGCGCAAATGAAGAAATACTTCAGCGGACCCTACAGCAAGATAGTGTCCCGCAAGTAAACGAGCCTCACCTGCGGCGTTTGCAATACCGGCAGCAGAGAAACGACGAATGGCTGAATGCAGCACCGCGTGTAGCGGTGGCTGCTTATCCGGCACCGGAAACTCCACGCGTTACTTCGCCTCTAAGCGCTCAGCACGTTCTTGATCCTGTAAAGCCTTGATCAAATCGTGCATATCGCCATTGAGGACGCTATCCAAGTTACTGGCTTTGTATCCGATGCGGTGATCCGCAATCCGGTTTTCCGGCCAGTTATAGGTCCGAATTCGTTCTGAACGGTCCATCGACCGCACCTGCGAAGCTCTTTGTTCACCCGCTTCTTCGTCTGCTTTTTCCCGCTCAATCTGATCCAACCGCGCCTGCAGCACCTGCATGGCCCGTGCTTTGTTTTGGATCTGTGAACGCTCCTGCTGGCAGGTCACCACCAGCCCGGTCGGCAAGTGCGTGATACGAACTGCGGAGTCCGTGGTGTTGACTCCTTGTCCACCTTTGCCTGAAGAACGGTAGACGTCGATACGCAAGTCTTTTTCGTTGATGTCGACCGATTCCACTTCTTCCGGCTCCGGGTAGACCAGAACACCAGCCGCGGAAGTCTGGATGCGCCCCTGGGATTCGGTTACCGGCACGCGCTGTACACGGTGCACTCCGCCCTCATACTTGAAAAATGCCCAAGCGCCATCACGACCAGGGTTTTTCGCACGGAAAGAAATCGTCATATCTTTAACGCCACCGAGATCAGATTCATTCAGCGCAAGTACGTTCCAGGCAAAACCGGCCTTATCGGCGAAACGCTCGTACATGCGGGCAAGGTCAGCGGCGAACAATGCGGCCTCTTCCCCACCTGCACCAGCCTTGATCTCCATAATGATATCTTCAGAATCTTGCGGATCCCGCGGTGCTAACAGGTCAGCAAGCTTTTCCTGCAACTGTTCTACTCGTACCGCAAGTTCATCAGCTTCCGATTGAAAATCATGATCCTCGTAAGCCATCTCCCGCGCAGCTTCTAGATCTTCTTTCGCTGCGGTCAGCTCTTCATAGGTGAGCATGATAGGCCGCAATTCGGCATAGCGTTTCGAGAGCTTACCGAATTGTGCCTGGTCACCGGCAATTGACGGATCTGACATCTGGGCTTCAATGCCACGATATTCAGAAACGACATCGTCGACAAGTGATACCTCATTAGCCATTAATTAGTCCTCTTCTTCAAGCGCCGCTGCCATCGGAGCCGACGACGCAACCTGCATCAAGAATTCGCCATTCGACTTCGTCTTCCGCAGCTGTTTAATCAACAAATCTATAGCCTGGTGCGAATCCAACGCGGACAAAATCCTGCGCAGCTTCGTCATAATGCGCGCTTCTTCTGGCACCAACAGCAACTCGTCTTTCCGCGTGCCCGATGGGTTGACATCAACCGCCGGGAAGACACGGCGCTCGGAGATTCCACGGTCCAGCTTCAGCTCTGCGTTTCCAGTGCCCTTGAACTCTTCAAAGATCACGGTGTCACCAGTCGAACCGGTCTCCACCATAGCGGTCGCAATGATCGTCAATGACCCACCGTTTTCAATGTTGCGGGCCGCACCAAGGAATCGCTTCGGTGGATACAGTGCGTTCGAGTCGACACCACCCGAGAGGATACGACCAGACGCTGGTGACGAATTATTGTATGCACGGCCCAGACGGGTGATCGAATCCAACAACACAACGACGTCCTGGCCCTGTTCTACTAAGCGCTTAGCACGCTCAATAGCAAGTTCGGCAACTGCGGTGTGCTCTGAAGGTGGACGATCAAAGGTTGACGCAATGACTTCACCATTGACGTTGCGTTGCATATCTGTAACTTCTTCTGGGCGTTCGTCGACAAGCACGACCATCAGATAGCATTCCGGATTGTTCGTCGAGATTGCGTTCGCGATGTTCTGCAAGATGGTCGTTTTACCAGCCTTTGGTGGCGAAACGATCAACGCTCGCTGGCCTTTACCAATCGGCATGATCAAGTCAATCACGCGGGTGGTTAGAATCTTCGGCTCAGTTTCCAGACGCAGACGCTTATTCGGGTACAACGGCGTGAGCTTACTGAATTGTGGTCGCTGCTTGGCTTCTTCAGGGTGCAAACCGTTGACGGTCTCCACGAACACCATCTGGTTATACTTTTTCCGATTACGGCCTTTGCCGTGCGACTGTCCACCCCCGGTCATTTTCACCTTGCCGGTTAGATAATCGCCAGTACGCAAATGGAAACGGCGAACCAAATTGGTGTTGACGAAAACATCAAGCGAACTCGGACGATATCCCGTAGTACGCAAGAAGGCAGCATTGCCATCGACTACTTCCAGAATGCCCGCGACTTCTTGCAGACCGTTATTGCGGTTGTCATTGTTACCGCCTTGGTCATTGCCACTATCGTGGTTACCCCCCTGATTATTTCCAGAGTGATCGTTGCTTAACTCGTTATTGTCGCGGTTGTTACCACGATTCCGGTGTTCCCGTGGACCCCGGTTGTCACGGTCGTCGCGGCCACCACGTGCATTGCGGTTACGGTGGTCATGGTCAGTACGATCTTGACGCTCAGATTGGCCACCCCGATCTGCTACCTCAACAACATTGTTGTCAGTACTGCTGTGGTTCTGGGAATCATTTTGTGCCGCTTCCTGCTGGTGATTGTTTTCACCTAAGCGACGAACGCGCCGACCTCGACGCCCTCTGCGGGTGTTAGCAGCCGGGCTAGTATGTTGCACAACGGGCTGCTGCTCCTGGTCTTGCGCTTGAACCGCTTCATCAGCCTCCGACACCTGTGTAGCCTGCAACGATTCGCGACGGGAATCATTGTCGTTCCGGCGATTCCGGTCATGTTCATGCTGCTGGTTGTGCTGGTTGTTGTTAGCGCGAGCTTTAGCACGTGCCCGGCGCGCACGGCGAGCTGCTGCAGGCGAAGGGGTCTCTTCCTCTTGTGCAGCACCAGGGGTGTTCTTTTCTAGACCCGGCTGTTGCTGTCCTTCTTTGCTGTCCCTAGCGCGGTCGCCACCATCCACAGTGACATTTTGCTTTACAGATACGGACTGCTCAGTGTGCTCGGTTGAGGCCGGAGCCTCCTTTTCAGGCGAATTCCGTACGCTGTCTGTTCCGGATTCCTGAGCGGCCAATCGCGCGGCACGCTGTGCTTCTAACTCGGACTTCTTCATTCGCGGCAACGGTTTCTCAGTGGATTTACGTGGCACCTTACCAGTTTCAATTGCTACGATCAGCTCTCCCTTACGCAGGGCAGTGATACTTTTCAACCCTTTGGCGATGGCAAGCTCCCGCAGTTCAGGAAGCTTCATGGAATACAGGTCTGGGTTGTCCGTTGTGCTCACGGATATCCTTTCGCGTCGATTTTTCTCGCGTGATTCAGGTAGCCCCGATAACCGGGGATCCCGGACTACAGCCTGGGCGCGGGCAGTGCGCAACGCGTGCGCGGAAGAAATTGTGAGATGCCTTGGCATCACTTCCGGCTGCTTGCTTTCTGCGCGCAACACCGTGGCAGTAGTGAAAAGTTAAAAGACTAATTCCAAATTTCTCATTCGGATCCCGCTCGGCGAAATACCGCAGCATCTTCGCTCGGGCATTCCTGGTTGTGAGAATTTAGAATAATCGTGCAGACGGTGTGAATACTCTGCCTACCGATTTCACGCACCAGTGTAGCGCACATCAATGTTTTTTCGTATTTACCCCCTAATGGAGCCATATTCCCCTTCGTTCTCTAACCTTTTACTGTCCCGCTAGGCATTATTCGGCAGCCACTATCTAATGCCTGCAGTCACCGCTAAAATTGGGTTCATGCTCTCGACGATGCAGGATCTGCCGCTGTCTGTGTCCAGAATTTTGGAATACGGTCGTAGCACGCACGCCACGACGAAGGTCACCACCTGGTCTCCGAATGGCCCACAGGAAACGACTTTTAGCGCGATCGCGTCCCGGGCAGCGGCATTTGCGCACGCATTACGTACACGTTTTCAGATTGATGGCGACCAGCGGGTCGGCACCTTGCTTAATAACTGCGCCGAACATCTCGAAGTCATGTTTGGCGTGATGTCAATGGGTGCGGTCTTCGCTCCACTCAACAAGCAGTTGATGCTGGATCAATTAACGCACATCGTCAATCACAGCCACACCGAGATACTGGTAGTCGACCCGCGGATGATCAACCAAGCGCGAAAGATTACGGAAGAGGCACCGTGTGTACACACCGTGGCCTTCATTGGTTTACCAAGCCCTAATGAGCTCGCGGATTTCGCGGAGCAGTTACCAGCTCATATTTCGGTGTATTCCTATGAATCCCTATTAGATGGCCAACCAACCACTTTTGTTTGGCCAATAGTTGACGAGCGTGATGCTACCGCGCTGTGCTATTCGACAGGCACAACTGGAGCACCGAAAGGCGTGGTCTATTCACACAGAGCAATCTACTTAGCAGCACTACAACTGCGTACCACTGATTCTCTTGCCATCACTCATGGTGAATCATTTCTGTGTGGTGTTCCGATCTATCACGTGTTGTGCTGGAGCGTCCCCTTCGCTGCTTTTCTATCCGGCGCTCCCTTAGTACTCCCCGACGCTGACACCTCTGCACCGACACTCGCCACGATCATAGAAGCAACACACCCGAGACGCGCGAACGGCGTGCCCAGCCTCTGGATCCAGCTGATGGTGCATTATCTGAAGAATCCACCAGAGCGGATGTCGCTGACAGAAATATTCGCTGGAGGCTCACCAGCGCCACCGTCGTTGATTAAAATCTGGGAAGAGCGCTACGGTGTCGATATCGTCCATGTCTGGGGAATGGCGGAAACTACCACCATAGGCACTGTTTCGCGCCCACCATCAGGCGTATCTGGAGAAGCGCGCTGGGGATACCGGATTTCGCAGGGGCGTTTTCCGTCGATGCTGGAATACCGCGTAGTAAACGACGGAGAAATCGTGCCGAACACCGACCGCAATGAGGGTGAGATCCAAGTTCGGGGAAATCTGGTTACTGGATCATACTTCCATTCTGCTGCAGAAGCGTCCAACGGAACCGCAGCAGAATTCCGAGGCCAAGATGTCGCCGATGATATTGATGCCGC
This sequence comes from Corynebacterium sp. EPI-003-04-2554_SCH2473622, assembly GCF_001665955.1. Classification (NCBI taxonomy): domain Bacteria; kingdom Bacillati; phylum Actinomycetota; class Actinomycetes; order Mycobacteriales; family Corynebacteriaceae; genus Corynebacterium; species Corynebacterium sp. EPI-003-04-2554_SCH2473622. The sequence continues at coordinate 117,612 of NZ_LZMN01000041.1, forward strand.
TCGTAACAAGTTTACTGACGACGGCTGGTTACGGACTGGCGATGTCGGTTCCATCACCAAAGATGGTTTTTTGACGGTATCCGACCGTGCCCGGGATGTGATCAGATCCGGCGGCGAATGGATTTATTCCGTTGGGCTGGAAAACATGGTGATGGCTTCCGACAGGGTTGTGGAATGTGCCGTAATTGGCTACCCAAACCCGAAATGGAATGAGCGCCCGTTAGCAGTCACCGTGCTGCACGCTGGTGTACCACGCACCGAAGCTACAGCCAACGAACTGCGCAATTACCTTCGCGAATCACTGCCGAATTGGATGGCACCGGAATATTGGGCTTTTGTCGATTCCATCGATAAGACCTCCGTCGGCAAGTTCGACAAAAAAGATCTCCGTGAGCACCTCGAAGCTGGTCGCTTGGATATCATTGCCTTGCCAGGTCCTGGTGTGCGCATCGAGCAAGAAGATGGCACAGAAGATTCAGAACTCACAGATGGTACATCATGATCATTCCCACTGTCAGACTCATTGTGCCTGCCGCACAGGGATATTAAAATAGGAACTAATATGTCCACATCTGTTGCGCTGCCTGATCCTACTACCCCTCCGACCTCGCCTGTGCAGGATATCGCTAACGATCTTCCTGCAGCCAATGCCGACGGCACCCGTCTACTCCTTGATCGTTACGGGCGCACCGCACGCGACCTACGCGTTAGTCTCACAGACAAATGCAATTTACGCTGCACTTACTGTATGCCAGCCGAAGGCCTGCAGTGGATGCACAATAGCGCAGTGCTTACCGACGACGAAGTTATCCGTTTAGTTCGCATCGCCGTGGAAAAACTGGGGGTTCGAAAATTACGGTTCACCGGTGGCGAGCCCTTACTGCGTAAATCCTTGCCCAGCATCATCGAACGCAGCAAAGCCTTGACAACAGATACCGGGGATGCGCCAGAAATCGCCCTGACTACCAACGGGCTCGGGCTAGATAAGCGCGTGGCTAGTTTGTCAGCTGCCGGACTAGATCGGATTAACATATCCTTAGACACCATCGACAAGGCAAAGTACACGGCCCTAACACGCCGTGACCGTCTGGATCATGTGCTGCGCTCAATCGATAAGTGTGCCGAAGCTGGTTTAAGCCCTATCAAAATCAATGCCTTGGTAATGAAAGGCGTCAATGAAGACGATGTCGTCGATCTCGCGGCTTTTGCACTCGATAAAGGGGCGCAGCTGCGATTTATCGAGCAGATGCCACTAGGACCACGCGAGGCCTGGTCCCGGGAAGATATGATCACCGCCGACGAAATACTAGCGAAGCTGCAATCGTCGTTTATTATGACACCGGCAAAACAACCACGCGGTTCTGCCCCTGCTGCTTTATGGGATGTGTGGAAAAATGCAGATCATAGCGTGCACCGAGGCAAACTGGGCATCATCAGTTCTGTCTCCTATCCGTTCTGCGGAGACTGCGACCGCACTCGCCTTACCGCAGATGGGGCAATTCGCACGTGCCTATTTAGCAACCGCGAAACCCAGTTACGCGATTTGCTTCGTGCTGGTGCCAGCGACGACGAACTAGCCACCATCTGGGCAGCTGCCATGTGGGAAAAACTTCCTGGCCACGGCATCAATGACGAAGGCTTTTTGCAACCTGCACGCACAATGTCTGCTATCGGTGGTTAAGGTGGCGACACAATAATGATTACTTCTTCAGTCTCGGTTGCAGAACACCTAAAGCGTGTACGTGAACTCATACAACCGACCAAGCCCCAGCACCTATCGGTAGAGGAAGCTCATGGACGCTACCTTGCGCAGACTGTGCAGGCCCGCGTCGCTATCCCCTCTTTCCACAATTCCGCGATGGATGGTTTCTTGGTCGATGACAAAGATCTTTCTGGATCTGGTCCGTGGACGCTGCCGGTATCCGGCGAAGTTGCGGCCGGCGGGCTTCCGCAAGAAGTTGTGCCGAATCAAGCCCTTCGCATTATGACGGGGGCCCCGATTTCCGGGGATGCAAAATCGTTGCGGGTGATTCCGTCAGAATTCACGGACGCATCGCTAGGACCCGCACAATTGCCAACACAGGTAACCATCCACGAGGTACCAAAGAAGCGACATATCCGGTTGCGCGGTGAAGTAGTAACACCAGGCGAAGACATCGCTCACCCCAACACACTTATCGACGCTGGGACCCTGGCATTTTTTCTCACCGCTGGTGTCTCTCACGTGTCGGTATACCGTCGCCCGCAGGTTGCTGTGATTTCTTCCGGAGATGAATTAGTTTCCACCGCCAACGTCGGTGCCGCAGCTACTAACAATGTCGACAACGCTGCCGGTGTTGCTACCGGTGTCGGAACCGCAGATGAAAATGCGGATTACCGCATTGCAGATTCCAATGGCCCAATGGTTGCCAATTTGTTGGCTGAGCACGGCCCAGTCGACGTTCGCCGATTCCACGTCGGCGATGGAACCGACAAGCTCACTGCGCTTCTCGACGAACTTACGTCATCAAGCGCACAGCCAGTAGATCTCATCGTTACCACCGGTGGGATCTCACAAGGCGCTTTCGACGTGGTCAAAGCTGCCGCTGTAGATTCCCCAAACGCGGATTTCTGGTTCGGAAACGCAGCGCAGCGACCCGGTTCACCACAAGGCGCCGGCCTATGGAATGGCACGGCTGTCGTAACCCTACCGGGCAACCCTGTTGCTGCCTATGTCTCTGCGACGATATACGTACTTGCCTGCCTATATATTTTGCAGGGTCGCGTAACCTCCACCCCAGCCGAGGCCAGGAGCACAACCGAGTGGTGGCCACACTGCGCTGCCTTAGTTCACGCTCACCCAACCCTGCCACTCCCGAGGCCTGGAAAAACCCAATTGGTACCTGTCCAGGTCGTTCCTGCTGACACCGGATTGCTCGCGGTTCCAAATACCGGAGGAAATCCCGGTTCACATTTCGTCAGTACACTCATAGGAATCGACGGTCTAGCAGTGATTCCGCCAGCAGAAGACGCAGAGCACCCTGATTCCCCTGGAATGGCAACCGTACTCGGCTGGTCTCGTTAACTTCTTGATAGGAAGCGAAAATATATGAAACAACCCCCGCATTTAGACAGTTCCGGCAACGCCTACATGGTCGATGTGACAGAGAAGAAACCAACTGTTCGCGCAGCAACCGCTGTAGCTTCTGTTGTGTGCTCCAAGGAGATTCTGGAAGCCTTACGCAATGGAACCGTCCCCAAAGGTGATGTCTTCGCTGTCGCGCGTATCGGCGGTATCTCTGCTGCGAAACGGGTTCCAGAACTGCTCCCATTGGCTCATACAATCGGGGTTCACGGGTGTGAGGTTTCCCTCGACTTGCTGGAAGATCGCCTGCGCATCGAAGCCACAGTACGAACCGCGGACCGAACAGGCGTGGAAATGGAAGCCCTCACTGCGGTCAACGTTGCCGCACTCAACGTAATCGACATGGTCAAAGGCGTCGATCGAAGCGCATATATTAGCAATTGCGCGATCATTAAGAAATCCGGTGGCCGTTCCGGCGACTGGTCTCGCCCGGAGCCGCAATAGGTCACAAAAACACCACCACGTAAAAGCTATGACCAACGCAAATCAGCCAGAAATTCTTGCCGACGATTCCCCCGCCTACGACGACCTTGCCGTCATTATTTTGGCCGGGGGCCGTTCAGAGCGGATGGGCGGAATTGATAAATCCACGATCCGTCTCAACGGTACCCGGTTAATAGACCATCAACTTGCGGGTGTGCTGTCACTCGGTGTTGAGAAGCAAGCGATCGTGATCGTTTCCACCAAACAGCTAGCTGCAGAAATCTCGCACACTGCAGAAAATCCAGCCTTCGGTGGGCCATTAGCCGGGATTTCTGCAGGATTATCAGCAATTCCGACAGGTGCACAACGTGTAGCAATCTTGAGCGTAGACGCGCCGGACTCGTGGCAGCTACTACCCGCACTTATGGCTGAACTGACACGGCATACGGAACGGGATGCAGCAATCATTGAAGATGCGGCGGGAATCGCGAACCCATTGTGTTCAGTTTGGAAACCGGAACGCCTGCAGGTTAATCTCGCAGAAATTGGTACTGCGCACAACAAGCCAGCCCGTGCTTTAGTGCGTCACGCAGATTGGATTGGCGTCGACGGTGGCGGGCTTGAGGTAGATTACGACAGTCTCGCTGAGTTGAAAGTACGTGGCGCGGTAGAGCTACCTACAGATAATTCCCGCTAAATTTGCACGACTATGTGCTTCTATACTCTGCAGTTACTCGAGCTTGCGGTTCTGCAGAAGAAGTTTATTCAGCCTGCCGCGTGAGCCAGCCGTCAATCCCACCACGCAAATTTCCCAGGCGGGTCATACCCGTCGCCTGTAGGTACGCGATTGCTTGGCTTGAACGCTTACCTGCTGCACAATAAATGACTACCGGGTGCTGTGGATCATGTGCACGAACGGTGCTGATGACTTGAGCTGCGACAGTCTCACCGGCGATTACAGAACTCGCTTGCTCACCAGGGCGCTGAGCACTGCCGTTAAAGGTCGATAGCGGGATATTTAATGCACCAGGAACCGAGTATTCAGCATATTCATCGGGTTCACGGACATCAATGACCACAGCATCCTCTGGAATGTCATCGACCACTAGGCCTTCTTCGAGCTGATTTCCGGGCTCCTCATTAGCGTCTGCCCTTATAGGACCGCTAGACAATACAGACTCACGCGTGATTGCATTAGCTCGTACTGGGATATATTCCCATTCCCCCAACAGCGCGTCGAAGTAACCCAGACGCCCTGATAGCGGCTTTCCAATGCCTGTGAGTACTTTTATTGCTTCTAACGCCATAGCCGAGCCCACCACTCCGACCACTGGTCCCAGCACTCCTGCTTGTGCGCAAGAAGGAACCGAACCAGGCGGTGGCGGCGTAGGAAAAACATCCTCATAAATTGGACCATCGCCTAAACCGAACACTGAAACTTGTGCGTCAAATCCCAGAATTGAACCCCATATATGCGGGATTCCGCTGCGCAATGCAGCCCACGAAATAAGGTATCTGGCACCTAAGTTATCGGTGCCATCTATCACCAGATCAGCCCCAGCAAAAATCTCCCGCGCGTGTTCCCTATCTAGTTCAGCATTGATGACAGCAACCGCTATATGTGGGTTCAGGGTTTTGATAGTATCCCTCGCCGAAGCAGCCTTCGGGGTACCGATTGTCTCAGTGGTGTGGATAATCTGACGGTGCAAATTAGATAACGAGACTTCATCACCATCAATGATGGTTAGCGCGCCTACCCCTGCAGCGGCCAGATACAGCAGCGCTGGAGAGCCTAATCCACCGGCGCCAACCACAACGACGTGCGAACCAGCTAACTTTTCTTGTGCTTGTCGGCCAAAACCGCGCAAGCTAAGTTGTCGCTGATAACGCGCAACCCATTGCGGATCAAACTCCATGTACTCTTTGCCTCCCTAGTGATGCTGTCTCCCTTATGACGTTATGACGATTCACCGTCTAGTCCAGGCCGACCCATTGCGTTGAGCCATCAGTAAGAAATTGTTCTTTCCAAATTGGCACTGTAGCTTTGACACGATCTGCCAATTCAGCACAAGCAGCAAATGCTTCCTTACGGTGTGCACTCGCTACCACAACGGCGAAAGCCAGCTCTCCGATCCCAAGCTTGCCTGTGCGATGCGCAGCCCACAGGCGCACATCCGGGTACTCGGCGGCAATGTCAGCGACGACATTTGACAATTCCTTCTCGGCGGAGGGGTGAGCGGTATACACGAGCTCGTCGACCAAATGTCCGTGGTCATGATTGCGGATAATACCGTCAAAAGTAACAACAGCCCCGGCAGTCGCATCGGGCACCAATCGCTGCGCTTCTTCGCGTAATGGCTCCAACGGCTGGTCAGTAAGGGCAGTACCGATGATGCGCGCGTTTAGCATGCTCTCTCCCGCTTGGTTCGCCGCAGCTGTGGGTTCTCCAGAAGAATTAGGAATGATGTTTGCCATGATTGGTGACTTGGCGTCCTTTCAAAATATTAATTGCATGGACCAACACGTCTTCTAACACCTTGACGCCGTCGCGCACTCCTCCCGGTGAGCCAGGCATAGCCATCACGAAGGTCTGCCCGACAGTGCCTGCTAGCGCACGAGATAGTGTTGCAGTCGGCGTTTTTTCCAGACCTTTTGACCAAAACGCGTGTGCAATACCAGGCAGCTCCCGATCCAGATGTGCTTGGATCGACTCAATCACCTGATCATCTGGACTAATTCCTGTTCCACCTGACGTTAAAATCACGTCAGGCCTGTCAGAACTAGCGAAAATTTCAGCAATAACACGGGATACATCTTTATCCGCGACCACGCGTGCATCCGGGGTGCAAAAGCCTTGCTCCCGTAAAAATCTCACGGCAATGGGGCCGGATTCATCAGTGTAGAGTCCGGCTGCGGCACGAGTCGAGGACACCAGCACCAATCCTCTAGGTGCAGGATGCCCAGCATGCTCTGTATTTTGGTCATGCCCAAACTCAAGAGTATCTACAGTATCGCTACGCGCCATGCTGGCCTTTCTGCTGTGGTGAGCTCACATTCGCCGCACGATCAGTACGGGCTTTCTGCCCCCAATCTTATTCGAAAACCCGCATACCGCGATAGAATGTGCGAATCTCACACTGCTTAGCACACCGTGATATTGCTATCCAGTAAACAATCCTGCCGCGCGTACCATCGTGTCCCATAGCCCGAAGGCCAAACTCACACCGATAAAAATACCCAGAATGAGGGAAACCGCGTTGTGCGCGAAACTAGAGTTGCCTTTTGCCTGACCGCTCTCCTTTGCTTCCCGTTCAGCTTCTTCAACAGCTTTGCGGTCAGCAGCTTCTTTTTGCTTGACGACGTCTACATCGACATAGTGTTTCTCATTGACAGGTTTGATCAAAAGGTTCGCGACGACACCGACAGCCAGCAATCCACACATCAACAATAAACTTGCCCGATACAAGTCAGCACCTTCTAAGCCCGCATCGGCACGGGATTCCACCACCGTGTTCACGATCAGTGGGCCTGCGACACCGGCAGCAGCCCATGCCGTGAGCAACCGACCGTGGATCGCTCCGACGTTGTAGACACCGAATAGATCTTTCAGGTAGGCGGGCACTGTAGAAAAGCCACCGCCGTAAAAAGAAATGATAACCAGCGTACTGAGAACGAAAATGGCCAGCGACGCTGAAGAGAAACTGGCAACCACCAAGTACAAGAGTAATCCGAGACCTAAGTAGAGGAAATAGGTGTTTTTCCTGCCGATCCAGTCTGACACCGTTGACCAGACAAAACGACCCCCCATATTCGCTAGCGACAGCAAGCCAACGTAACCTGCGGCTGCGCCCGCCGTAATTTCTGCGAAATAATCCTGCACCATCGGGGCCGCATTTTCTAAAATTCCAATGCCGGCCGTGACGTTCACGAAAAGCACCACCCACAGCAGCCAAAATTGTGGGGTCCGCAAGGCTGTATTTGCTGACACATTTCCCGTGGTTTTCATCTTCGTTCCGGAGTTATTCTCCGGTTGATATCCCTTAGGTTTCCAGTCTGGATGCGGTAACCGGATCGCATAAGCCCCTAGCGCAATGACCACCAGATACAAGATAGCCAAGGTCAGGAACGTCCCATAGAGGCCGTCGGCAAGATTCGCGGTACCTGAGCCGCCGCCAAAGAATTCCATCATGGTATTGGAAGCAGGACTCGCGATTAAGGCACCGCCGCCGAATCCCATAATCGCCATCCCAGTAGCCAGACCGGGTTTATCTGGAAACCACTTCATCAAGGTTGATACTGGGGAAATATAGCCAATCCCCAATCCGATACCACCGATTACGCCATAGCCCAAATAGACCAGCCATAACTGCCCAATTGCGAGACCAAATATAGCGACGAAAAAGCCAATAACCCAGAACAGGCCAGCAGTTGCCATTGAGGTTCTCGGCCCAACTTTTTCAACCCAGTTTCCAGCAACGGCTGAAGAAAGCCCCAGCATTCCAATAGCAAGGGAGAAGATCCACCCCACAGCCACTTCACGGACAGCAAAAAACTCCATCAACGGGGCTTTAAATACCGAAAAGGCATAAACCTGGCCGATCGATAAGTGAATTGCCAATGCAGCTGGTGGTATTAACCAGCGATTAAATTCTTTCGGCGCAATGATCCTAGTACGCGCAAAGAATGAGGTGGCCGTTGCCATAAGTGTCTCCCCATAATTATTGTAAGTTAATTCACTAACTCTAGTGTGCTAAACATAATAGAGGATGGTGACCCAGACAGCAGAAAATAGGCCGACCTTGTAGTCGTTTTGGGGCTTCCCGGGTTTTCGCTCACATCTTGGTGTCCTAAAACCTCATAGCCCCGTGCAAGGCAAACCAGCTAAAGCGGGTAAGCCCACAACCGCTGACGCGCGTTAACGGTAGCACCAGCCGGAACCCGCACCAGCGCGTCTGCGGCTACTGCCTGCTGCAACAGGTGCGAGCCAGGCCCAGAAACGACTCGCGCTCGAACATGCCCGCTGGAATATTCAAATCGGGCCCGTAAAAATTGATCTTTGTCAGATAGCCCCGTCAAAGGCTCCGCAGAAATAACCTTAATTGGCTCCGGGACCAATCCCACCGCAGGAGCAACGAATAACCGGAAACTCACCAACGACGAGACCGGGTTACCCGGCAAACAAATGCACGGTACACCTGCAAAACTTCCATAACCTTGCGGCCCACCAGGTTGTTGGGCTACCGCACCAAACCAGGCGCCGTCTCCGTCGGCAAGCAGCTGCCGCACGACCTCATATTTCCCTTTGCTAATGCCGCCTGAGGTAACGACCAAATCTGGCTGATGCACGTCGATAGCCTGCTGCAAGCTAGTAGCAAGTGAATCAACGTCATCATCAATATGCACCCGGCCTACCGGCTCTAGCCCGTAGCGCTGTGCTTGCGCCGCCAACATGGGGAAATTCGCATCCGGAATGACGGCGGAGCCAGCTTCCGCATCCAATTCACCAATCTCGGCAACCTCTGCCCCACCGGTAGCAATCAGAACCCGCGCGCGCTTGCGTACCTCAACAGTCGAAACCCCCTGGAATGCCAAAGCTGCAATCGCAGTTGGGCTCAACACCTCGCCGGAATCAACAATAACCTCGCCAGCTCTGCTATCAATGCCTTGTTGCCGTATGAACTGCCCTTGCTGCGCCATAGAAATTTCCCGGCGCGGTGCTGTGGGCTTGCCCCGGGAGGCGTCTGTATTCGTGCCATTAGTACCATCGTTGTGAGTATTTTCCGGAAATTCCGGTGGTAGAGCGTCTTCAACACGCACAATGGCTGCTACGCCTGCGGGGATTTTAGCTCCGGTCATGATTGGCACGATCGTCTCACCGCTATTGTCAGGGTCAATCCCCTGTGGATATTTCAGCGCCGGATCAGCTCCGGCTGGAATATCCGCCCCCACGGAGAAGCTACCCGGCAGGCGGTCCAAGGCTGCCTGGCTTAGGGCATACCCATCGACCTGTGAATTGGAAAACCGCGGCGAATCATACGGCGCGGGAACAGCTGTAACGAGGTAACGGTCTAAAGCATCAGCCACCAGAATGGATTCTGTACTCGGCCAGGTACCGAATTGGGCAATCAATTCGGTGATATTAGCCAAGTGTTCTTCTGGAGTTAGCTTTGTGCTTCCAGCCGCTTGCTGTCGACAGTTGCTCATAATTCTATTTAAGCACTGTTCTATTTAAGGTGTGTTCTATTAAGCAGTGTTCTGTTTAAACACCATGTATTCCAAAAGCGTTATTTAGCCCCTTCCAACGCTCTCAGCCGGGTATGTTCTAGAACATGTTGAGTCTAGAAAATGTTGAGTCTGACTCAGATTTTCAAGCTATTGCATACTCCCGAGCCAACCAGGCAGAATAGTGGTTATCATGCTGAGCATTCATTATTTTTCCGCCGCACGAGCCGCCGCCGGAACCGCAGAAGAAGTAATCACCGAAACTGACCACGAAACACTAGGGGAACTCCTCGATTCCCGCGCCCAGTTGCATACCGGGACCACAGATTCTGGGATGAGTTTGGCAGACATTTTCCCGCGGTGCAGTTTTCTCGTCGACGGTGCTTCCGCGACTCGGTCTACTTCACTGGCTGGAGTGCAACGCATCGACGTATTGCCGCCCTTTGCCGGTGGTTAAAGCACTACCGCAGACTGTCGCCAACGGATATTCCCCGTTAAGTCACTAAACCCATTAAGCATTTGATCTGACCAAGCACCTAAACTAATGACATGTCTGGAGCACAGGAAGGCACGGGGCCTGGTAGAAAAACTGCACAATCCGCTAAAACTCTAAAACCCGCTAAAACCGCAAAAATCAAGGCTGCCCCCGAAGAAGTCGCTGCCAGTACTTGGCTTACCACCGCGACCTCGGCACTTGACGTCGATCCGCGAGTACTTCGTGCCAGTATCAAGGATGTCCTCGACCTCACCAGTATTGTCGCCCACGAACACTCCCGTCCGGCTGCACCGGTGACAGCATTTCTAGCAGGTTTGGCCGCTGGTCAACGCACTGCTGGGAGCACCCATGCTGCACAAATCGAAGCTATACAACAACACCTAGCGCACCTAGCTGATTTAGCACGCGGTACCAGGTAGGTTGTCCGATATGGCGCGAAGGCTTACATCCCGTACTCCGATCACCCGCGTATACCGCGAAGAAATCAACCCTGATATTGCTGCTACAACGGACGCCAGTACTAAGGCACAGCGTGTCAGTCCCGCCGACTCTCGTATTGTTGTCTCCGAGCGCATCGATTCACTCGCGGTCGAAGAACCCTTGCAGATCCGCGTCAATGGCACAGATTTCTTAACGACGATGCGCACACCGGGCAATGATTTCGAGCTCGTCCACGGGCTCCTGCATGCTGAAGGCATCATCAGCCGGGCGTCGGATATTGCGACAATTCGATACTGTGGCGGGGCAGTCGGCAATGACGGCCTCAACACGTATAACACCCTTGATGTGGCTCTAACCCCTGCAAAAACAGAAGATAGCAACCAAGATTTTGCCACTGTCACCGCAGGCAAAAGCGACAGTCAGCCGTTTTCATTGCCTGTACGCTCAGTGCTCACTACCTCAGCTTGCGGCATTTGCGGAACCACCTCGATCGATGACGTCGAAAAGCGTAGTTCCTACCCGATTCACCCAGTTCGCCCCACCGCAGAATTTGTCTTGTCCTTACCAGCGGCACTAGAAGCTGGCCAAAAAGCATTCCGCCGTACCGGTGGTATCCATGCTGCAGGCGCTGTCAGCAGTGACGGGCAACTCATTCTCGCCCGCGAGGATGTGGGGCGGCACAATGCTGCGGACAAGGTAATCGGTGCGATGTTGATGCATGATGATTTGCCGGCAAAACAGATGTATTTGGTGATGACCTCGCGCGCCAGCTTCGAGCTCGTACAAAAAGCCGTACTTGCTGGATTCTCCGGATTGGTGACTGTATCAGCGGCCACATCATTAGCGGTTGATCTTGCACGTCAATCCGGATTTTTTCTCAGCGGATTCACTCGTGAAAATCGTTTTAATTTGTACAATGGATTCTTAGAAGATACCCCCTAGTTATCAGGAGAAATTCATGCTTTCTCGTAACCGCGCAACCGCTATTCGCCGCATCGCCATGGGTGCTGTCGCGGCCAGCGCCATCACTCTGGCTGGTTGCCAATCCAGTGGCGGAGACACCTCCGACTCCACCGCTAACGATTCCAAAGACGCTACTGCAGCGCAGGATGTCACCCTGTTCGCCGCAGCTTCTACCCGCGTAATCGGCGATGAGCTGGTAGAAGAAGCGAAGAAGCTCGACCCACCAGTGAACTTAACGATCAGCAATGCAGGATCCACCGATTTGGTAAATCAAATCAAAGAAGGTGCGCCTGCCGACGTCTTGTTGACCGCAGATACCAAGTCCATGGACAAGGCCAAAGCCAACGGTGACGTCGAAGAATCCAAGATGGTGGCCGCAAACACACTAGTAATGGTGGTTCCCTCCGATAATCCGGCCAATATCAACAGCATCGAAGACCTCAACGAAGACACCACCCTGGTCCTCTGCGACCCGTCGGTTCCATGCGGCAATTTGACAGAGCAACTGGCAGCGGAAAACAACTTAGAGCTACATCCATCCTCGCTGGAACACTCCGTCACCGACACCCTGGGGAAGGTTACCTCCGGCCAGGCTGATGCAGCATGGGTTTATAAAACCGATGCTATTGCTGCCGGTGATAAAGTCGAAGTCATTGAAATTCCCAACTCTGAGGGTTTCGTGAATGACTATCCTGCAGCGGTTCTAAAAAATACGACGAACGCGGAAGCTGCTCAGGCTATTCTCGAATTGCTCCACGGTGAAGCAATGCGTTCGGTGTGGGAAAACGCTGGATTTTTGCCAGCAGCCGCCAAATAAATCACCGTTGAAAATACCGCGCCATGGCACACCCGCATTCTGCTGATTGGACCCCATCCCCAGTTCGACCGAAAAACCCTATTGCCCTGGTTTTTCTCGCTGCGGTAGCCGTGGTGACGGTACTGGGCCCGCTGTTAGCCCTAATCTTGCGTGTCCCTTGGGATCGCTTTACCGAAATTGCCACTAAGGCTTCCACGCTAGAAGCCTTAGGCTTATCCCTGTACGCCGCAGTTTTATCGACGCTCATCACCTTGGCGCTAGGCATTCCGCTTTCACTGTGGTTATTGCAAAGCCGTGCAAGCGGTTGGTTCATTCGCTTACTTTTTGTATTACCGTTAGCAATGCCACCTGTGGTCGCCGGTTTGGCACTCACCGCAGCAATCGGCCGACGTTCTTATACTTCCGGAGTCTTGGATGCGCTTGGCATTAACATCGCTTTTACCTTTAATGGTGTCGTCGCTTCTCACGTCTTTATTACATTACCGTTCATCATCGTGTCCGCAGACTCTGCGCTGCGCCAAATTAACCAAGAAATCATAGATTCCGCACTCAGCATCGGCATGAGCTACCGTCGCGTGATCTGTCACGTGATCCTGCCAACGATTTTGCCTGCGGTCGGCACAGGTGCGGGGTTAGCCTTGGCTCGTTCACTGGGAGAATTCGGCGCCACACTCACTTTCGCTGGTTCCTTACCCGGTGAAACTCGGACGCTCCCATTAGCGATATATCTTAACCGCGAAGTAGACGCAGATATTGCATACGTACAAGCAGCATTGCTAATCTTCATCGCCATCATCGTTCTCTGCCTGTCGGCTCTTCCAGCAGTATGGAGAAAGCGCCATAAGCACCGCGTAAGTCGCAATATCGGGCTCGATCGGCAGCGGCTGGGTGAGCTCACAGGCGCAACCACTAGCCCCGTGGGAATCAACGTGAATGGTTGCCACGTTGAAGCAGGTTCCACCACCGCGGTGGTAGGCGCCAATGGTGCCGGGAAAACGACGCTTATGAAAGCAATCGCGGGACGCTTGGGCGGGGCCGAACTGGATTTTTTTGCTGCTTCTGGCCACGAATCCGTCGATAAGCCGCGAGTCATCATCCTCACCCAAAACCCAGCACTGCCTCCGGCTTCCACTGTGTTACAGGCAATCACCATGGCAACACGAGATACGGGACGTGCGGAAGAATTGTTAAACGCAGCTGGGTTAAGCGAACTAAAATCTGTCCCCGTTCCGGCCTTATCCGGAGGCCAATCACGCCAGGTAGCCATCGTCCGTGCTATTGCGGCCAGCCCAGAAGTTTTGATTTTGGACGAGCCATTTGCCGGTCTGGATAGCTCTATTGCTGCCCAATGGAAAGCTTATTTCCGCTCTACCTCCCAACAACGCACAACATTGCTAGTCACGCACAATGGCCATGACATTTCTTCCTTGTCTGATTACGTAATGTCAGTTGCGGCTGGCAAAATTGTCTCGTATGACAAAACTACGAAACTCACTTCTGCACCAAGCACGAAGTTTCTCGCCACGACTCTAGGGCTTAACGCCCTTGTAGCGCGCTTGTCACAGAATGTAGGGGCAAACGCACTGGGTAGCGGTAGCGTGCAAATTAGTTGCGGGCAGCTCTCACTAACCGTGGGGGAAAAACGCATTGAACTTAGCGACGAAGACTTAAAGGCAAACAACGGAGAAAAGCTCCAAGTCCTTGCAACCTGGTTACCTTCAGATGCCTGGTTAAAGAAGGGCGAAGCGAAAGAGACTACCGCTGAAGAAAATTGTTGGGTCGGCACGATCACGGACATCTCCGTGCCGCACCCCACAGTGTGTGACATAACTGTTTGTACTCACGGCGAACAAGTAAAGATTACTGTCTCGCCACTCGTTGCTTCCGAACTCGGATTAGAACTCGATGATGAAATCACCTGGGGCGTCAGTGCCGATAAACTGGCTGTAACCAGCCTAGCTGCAGAAGAACATAAGAACTAAGAAAATTCCGCAAACCATCTGGTGGTGAGCACTGCCCACCGCCCCGCCAAAGACACAGCGTCCCCTAGACAGAAAAAACTAGGAGCCCGAAGGCATACACGAACTTGCGGGCTCCTAAAATTCTCAGCGCTATTTTTTAGCGACATTCCTCGGCGCAGTGAAAACTAAGCGTGGCTCACACTAGTTTCCACAGGTCCGGCGACTCCAAGTTCAACGACTTTGAGGTTCTGTTCGCGGGCGTCAGCAAGTAATGCTTCGTCAATATCCTCGGTGTGCAAGACCATGATGGTCGGGCCTGCTCCAGACAAATAGGCAGCATAACCGCGATTGCGCAAACGGTTGACCCACTCGGCCGTCACTGGCAGCACATCAGAGCGGTACGGCTGGTGCAACCGATCGCGGGTACCTTCCCACAGCAAATCCGGGTGATGCTGGATGGCCACCGTCATGACGGCTACACGGGAAACATTGAATGCGGCGTCGCCGTGTGTGACGTGGCTCGGCAGCACCCGGCGGACTGCCGGTGTTGAAGCATGGAAATCTGGGACAATCGCAGTCGCACGAATCTCATCGTGTACATCAAGGCTTACAGCCTTATATTCTGGGGCAGAACGTCCGTCCACCGGCACCGTCATCCACGATACCGTGGCTCCACCGAGCACCGAAGCAGCAGCATTATCCGGGTGTCCTTCAAATGCTGAAGACAACTGCACCACCTGGTCGTCGGAAAGAGGATATCCAGCAAGGGCATTCGCGGCAGCCACACCAGCGACGGCCGAAGATGCCGAAGATCCTAGGCCACGCGATTGCGGAATGGCGTTGGTACATGTGACTCGTAGGCCGGGCGCAGTAGCATCAGCTGCGTTTAACCCAGATCTTAAAGCTTTGACGACCAAATGTGAGCCGTCCCGTGGAAGGTCATCTTCACCTTCCCCATAGATCTCGATTTGCAGGCCGGATGAGATAACCTCGACTTCGATGACATCATAAATGCCCAATGCAAGACCTAATGTATCGTAGCCTGGTCCCAGGTTTGCTGAAGATGCAGGAACGCGAACGGTCGCTTTCGTGCCGATTTCAAGTTCAGTGCTCATAAACTGCGTAGCTCCCCTGATTCCCTAAACATCCAAACGGATGACAGAATGCACTTTCTTGACGTCTGAAGACTTCTTCAACGCCTCGACGGTGTCGTGCAATACAGATTCTTTCGCACTGTGGGTGACAACAATAAGACGGGCGATACCGTCTTCATTCTCCTCCTGGCGCACAGTGCGCAAAGAAATCCCCTGTTGTGCGAAAGTGGCAGACAGATCAGACAAAACTCCGGCGCGATCAACCACTTCCATGTCGATATGGTAGCGCGTGTGCACCTCACCAAAATCTGCGATTGGCAAGTTTGCGTAAGTGTTATCGCCCGGTGCTCGGCCGCCATGCACTTTATTCCGGGAAGCTCCCACGAGGTCGCCCAGCACGGCAGAAGCAGTTGGGTCGCCACCGGCACCATTACCGTAGAACATCAGCGAACCAGCGGCTTCTGCCTCCACGAAGATCGCGTTATAGGACTCATTAACCGAGGCCAGAGGGTGATCTTTCGCCACCAGAGTTGGGTGCACCCGCGCATTAACGGCGTCGTTGCCCTGATCGTCGGTGATCTTTTCACAGATTCCAAGCAGCTTAATGACATACCCTGCTTTATCTGCAGCCGCGATGTCTGCAGCGGTGATGTCACGGATACCTTCACAGTGCACATCTTTGAAGTTGACGCGCGTATAGAACCCAAGTGAAGCCATGATCGCTGCCTTGGACGCGGCGTCGTGGCCATCAACATCGGCAGTGGGATCTGCTTCCGCATAGCCCAAGTCGGTAGCAATTTGCAGAGCCTCGTCGTAGCCCATGCCCTCGGTAATCATCTTGTCCAGAATGAAGTTCGTCGTACCGTTGACGATTCCAGAAATACGCTGAATCTGGTCACCGGCTAGCGAACGGCGCAACATACCGACGACTGGGATCGCCGCGGCCACAGCTGCCTCGAAGTATAGATCTACTCCAGATTCTTCTGCAGCTTGTGCGAGTTCATCGGCATGAGCTGCGACAAGCGCTTTATTTGCCGTAACCACAGATTTACCAGCACGCAGCGCAGCAAGCACCAGCTCGCGGGGATATTCAATGCCGCCAATGAGTTCAACGACCACGTCGACGTCGTCACGCGCGATCAAAGCGTGTGCATCGCCGGTAATCATTTCCGGATCTACACCGCGGCGCGGCTTGGAGGTGTCGTCAACTGCAACTCCGCGCAATTCCAATGGGCCCCCGACGCGCTGACGGAAATCCTCGGAATTTTCCGCAAGCAGGCGGATTACCTCGGTACCGACGGTACCCATTCCTAATACCGCAATTCCAACAGGCTTGCCAGCATTGTTCTCGGTATAGGTTGGTGAATTAGCGACCATGTTGTTTCGCATTCCTTCGTAAATCGTCGTTAGTCAGTTACTCAAACGAGCAATTACGTATCTACGCAATCACTCATTCGGCGGTTTTCACGGGCGTGCGCATTCAATGGTACCGGCTTTAACGGCAGACTTAACTTGCTTGGCGAAATTTATTCAGGCCGCATTCGCTTCAGCATCTGTGCTCAGTACGCGCTTCCACTCCACATAGTCAGCTCAATCCGCGTCCCACACCACCTCGAGGCTAAGCAAATCCTCAATGGTTTCGCGACGTAGCATAAGCTCCGCTCTTCCGTCCCGTACTGACACCACTGCTGGGCGGGTAAACGCGTTATACCGCGATGACATCGGATAACAATAAGCTCCCGTCACAGCTAGACCCATCAAATCACCAGTACGAACATCCGCCGGGCAAGCAAAGTCTGGGATCAGAATATCCCCAGATTCACAATGTGCACCCACGAGGCGGGTAGATTTTTGGTGTCCATCAGTAAATCGTGAGACCACTCGCGCATCGTAATCTGCGCCGTAGAGTGCGGGACGAATATTATCCGACATTCCACCATCTACCGCAAGATACCTGCGGTAACGCCCCTCGTCGATTTGCACGTTTTTATCAGTACCGACTTCGTAAACCGTTACCGCTGCCGGACCGACAAGTGCACGACCAGGCTCGACAACAACTTTCGGCGGTTCAATTCCCAAAAAAGCCGCCTTATTATGCACTGCAGTAATCAAATCTTCGGCAATTCCTGCAATGTCCAGCTCGGAGTCATCGGCGAGATACGGCACTCCGTACCCCCCACCCAGGTCCAAAATGGGTAGCTGCAACTCCAAATCTTGGTGCACGCGCGCAAACAATTCCAGCAAGCGATCCGCGGCTAGCTTGAAACCATCAGCATCGAATACTTGTGAGCCCACATGGCAATGGATTCCGTGCAGATCTAAGTTGTTCGCCTGGTGCGCGTCGACGATGGCCTGCCAAGCATCACCAGCGGCTAAGGAAAAGCCAAATTTTTGGTCTTCGTGACTGGTAGCAATGAATTCATGCGTGTGTGCATCCACGCCAGGCGTCACTCGCACCAAAACTGGCTGCTTCCTGCCCAGCTCGGCAGCAATCTCATTAAGTTCGACAAGTTCGCCAGGCGCGTCCAGCACCACGTGTCCTACGTGTGCGGCAACGCAATGTCTTAAAAACTCCCGGTTTTTGGTATTGCCGTGCACCGTAATGTGTTCGGCTGGAAATCCGGCGCGTAACGCAATCAACAGCTCATTAAGTGAGGCTACGTCTAAAGATAAGCCCTCGTCATTGACCCAACGGACAATATGCGTCGACAACATTGCTTTCGAGGCGTAATGCACATTCCTGGCCCCGTGAAACGCCTGCGCCATATCCCGGCATCTGGATCGGAAATCATCTTCATCAAACACCATGACGGGAGTGCCGTATTTCTCGACGATTTCTGGCAAAGACACTCCAGCAATAGCCACCGTGCCGTCGTCCTCACGGCAGGCATT
The DNA here is from genome assembly GCF_001665955.1 of Corynebacterium sp. EPI-003-04-2554_SCH2473622. Classification (NCBI taxonomy): domain Bacteria; kingdom Bacillati; phylum Actinomycetota; class Actinomycetes; order Mycobacteriales; family Corynebacteriaceae; genus Corynebacterium; species Corynebacterium sp. EPI-003-04-2554_SCH2473622. The sequence continues at coordinate 136,045 of NZ_LZMN01000041.1, forward strand.
ACGGGGCCAAACATGGCTAGGTAGTTCGTTGAAATCAGAAAGGTGCATGCTCATGCGACTACATCCGTTCCGGAGCGTTAACCCCCACCATAGTCAAACCGTTATGCAGTACCTGTCGCGTTGCCCGTGCCAATGCCAACCGAGCGCTATGAATTGGTTCTGCGTCTTCACCAGCTTTTGGCAGAATCTGGCACTGGTCGTAAAAACGGTGAAAAGTCGCTGCCAAATCTTCTACGTAACGAGCGATTCGGTGCGGTTCACGCAACTGCGCTGCGGTGGCTACTACCTCCGGGAAATCACCCAGAGTACGGATCAAGTCGCCTTCCTTATCGTGCAACAACAGACCGAGATCGGGGTCATTGCCGTCGACTTTGAGCTCAGCAGCTTTACGTTCGATGGAGCACAGCCGAGCGTGACCATATTGCACGTAATACACCGGATTGTCGGCAGACTGCGCAGTCCACAATTCCAAATCAATGTCCACCGAGGTATCAACGCTGGAGCGCACTAACGAGTAACGTGCCCCGTCCGTACCAATGGCTTCGACCAAATCCTCCAGGGTAATCACGGTTCCAGCACGTTTCGACATGCGCACCGGTTTGCCATCGCGCAGCAGGTTAACCATTTGACCAATCAATACTTCGACGTTGTCTGGCTCATAACCCAGCGCCTGTGCCGCAGCACGCAAACGTCCGATGTAACCATGGTGGTCGGCACCTAGCATATAGATTGCTAAATTGTGGCCACGATCAAATTTATCGGCGACATACGCGATATCACCAGCAATATACGCGTGGTCACCATCCGATTTAATCACGACACGGTCTTTATCGTCACCAAATTTTTCTGCGCGTAACCACCAGGCACCGTCAGCTTCATACAAATTGTCGTTGTCTTTCAGCATGGTAATTGCTTTTTCGACTGCACCAGACTCATATAAGGAGTTTTCGTGGAAATAAACGTCGAACTCAACACCAAATTCGCGTAATGAGGCTTTGATCTGCTCGAACATCATCTCTACGCCGAGCGCACGGAAGTTTTCCTGTACTTCGGCTGGCTCACCATCAAGTGCTGCGGGGTTCTTTTCGACGACTGCACTAGCGATTTCCCGGATGTAATCGCCTCCATAGCCATCTTCGGGAGTCGGCTCACCTTGCGCAGCAGCCACCAACGACCGCGCAAAGCGGTCAATTTGCCCGCCGTGGTCATTGAAATAATACTCTCGGGTAACTTCTGCCCCGCAGGCTTCCAATACGCGGCCCAAAGAGTCCCCAACCGCGGCCCAGCGAGTTCCACCAAGGTGGATGGGGCCGGTAGGATTCGCCGAGACGAATTCCAAATTGATCCGCTGACCAGACAGTGCATCCGAATTTCCGAATGCTTCCTCTTCCCGTAGGATCTTGGCGACGATTTCCCCCTGTGCGTCGGCAGCCAGGCGAATGTTCAGAAATCCCGGGCCCGCAATTTCTGCTTGGTCAATCGCGGAATTTCCTGCTAATGCTGCCGCCAGCCAGCTGGCGAAATCGCGCGGGTTTGCCCCTGCCTTTTTCGCTACCTGTAGAGCCAGATTACTGGCGTAGTCACCATGCTCCGGGTTGCGCGGCCGTTCCACTGTCACCACCTCAGGCAACGCAGACGTGTCTAAGCCGCGCTCTGCCAAGATGGTGGTGGCGGTGTCTTTAATTAATTGCGAAAGATCAGCTGGAGTCATAGCTCCTTAGTGTAATAGACAAGCAACCTGGCTTAAGAAACAGGCAAATTGAACATTTTTAGAAGTCCACAGAACGGTCGTACGGTGTCCGGCGTTTCCCGACACCTTGCACAACTTAAACCGCTAGCATCGCATGAAGTAACTATTTTCACTTTCGCCACTTTTGGAAGGACTTGTCAGTGCGATCGACACCATTTTTTCAACGGAGCCGTACCACTATCGCCAGCGTTGCTTGCCTGGGCGCTTCCGTTGCGTTGTTCCAACCTTTAACAGCACACGCCGGCATCGCACAACACCCCGCCCGCAATGCGGAGATTACCTGGGAAGACTGCCCCGCGCAGGTGACCGACGACAACGCAGCATGCGGCCGCATCGACGTTCCGACCTATCACGACAACCCAGAAGCTGGCACCATCTCCGTCGGCTTTGTCCGACAGAAAGCTACTGGAAACTCGCGGGGTGCACTATTCGGCAACCCGGGCGGACCTGGCGGAGACGGTTATTCTTACTTCGCAGGTGACATGTTCGAATGGCCGGATGGCATCACCCAAGAATGGGACCGTATCGTCGTTCAGCCGCGAGGCCTACCGGGCTCTACGCCTGTGCGCTGCGATGAACCCCGAGATATCATCGTCAATAATCCCATCGCCCGCCCCGGCGGATTCTGGAAAGATACCTGCGAGAATTCCACACCGGGATATACCGACTCCTTGACCACACAAAACACCGCGCATGATTGGGAGTGGGTACGCCAGGCTCTGGGATATGACGAAATCTCGATCCTCGGCTTGTCCTACGGCACCTACTTGGGATCTGCCTACGCAAGCGCGTACCCACAACATACAGATCGGTTAATCCTCGATTCCGCCATGAACCCCTATGCTTCCTGGGGTGGTGTGCTCGCACAACAAAAACGGGGATACGACAACGCCTACGAAGATTTTTTCACCTATGTGGCTGACCGCAATGACATTTATGGCCTCGGCACCACCCCGCTAGCCGCCTATAACTCTTGGTCGCACAAGGTTTTGGATGAATCCGGAGTAAACCCCACCAATCTGCCCCCAGCTGCCCGAATTGGTGACCTACCAGCAGGATTGGAATGGTCCGGTGCAATCGGCACAGAAATCATCAATGCCACTAGTCAGGGTTCTGCCCAGCTGGAGCATTTAACGCGTTCCGCACTCGTCCCTGGCGCCAGCCTCGATAAATCCCTGACCGCTATCGTGACCCACCAGTTGGTTCCGCAACCACGGCAATGGGACAAGCTCGCGAAACATATCAATGGCAGCGAGGATATGCTTGCTGAGCAGGAACAGCCTACCGAACTCAGTGATGAAGAAATTGAGAAGATCCAGCAAGCGCAAGTTGCCACGATCGCGACGCAGCAGTTATTAGTCTGCAATGAGAACACCGCCCCCACAAACCCGATCTTACTGCCAGAATATCTGTGGGCAAGGTATATCGTCAGTGATATTCCTACTGCCAATTCTTACAGCATGGCGGCTGGCCACACCTGCAACGGTGCGGCGCCGATTACCGGAGTGGCACACTTGGATGGCGCCGAACTTGCCGTGCAACCGCTTCAGGTCAGTGCCACTGGAGACCCACAAACCGTATACGCTGACCACGCAGCTCTTGCCGACGTCATGAACGCGCACGTTCTCACCGTCCATGGCCCAGGCCACGGCCATGTGGGCAACGGCAACAAAGTCATCGACGATATCGTCGTGGATTATCTGCGCACTGGTAAGGCTCCAGAGCAGTCTGATGCACCAGGTTACTTCGAGCAATAACCAGCCCTATTTTTCACAGAAGCACCCGCGACCTGCTAATTATCGCCTATGAGTGACGAGATGTTAGTATTTAGGTCGCGGTAAATTCCGCCGGATTGCCCCCGTAGCTCAGCGGATTAGAGCGTCGGTTTCCGGTACCGAAGGTCGAAGGTTCGAACCCTTTCGGGGGCACACTGTATTGTCTCGAGACATCGTTGCTGTTTTCAACGGTGTCTCGAGACTTTCGTCGTTTAGCTAATTTTCTCTCGCACATAAGCCTGTTAATTATCCGGCCCGGGAGCAGACGATGCAGACGGCGGACACCCATCGGTTGCTTCGTATCCAGGGATATTGTCCACCGCGAGCACGGCATTCATAAAGCGTTGAATGCTTGGTTTATCGTCCTCATCTAAGTGATCGAAAATCAACCTGCGCACCGACTCCACGTGATCAGGCACTGCTTTTTGCAGCCGCTGCATACCGTCATCGGTGAGCACCACGCTGACGCCGCGGCCGTCACCGCTGAAGCGTTCTTTACGTAGCAATCCCCGCTTTTCCATACGCGTGATCTGGTGCGAAGTTCTGGATCGGTCCCACACCAATTCATCGCATAGTGCGCACAAGCGCAGGCAGTGATTAGGCGCTTCCGAAAGAACGACAAGCACCCCGTATTCCGCAGTCGACAATCCGCTAGCATTCAGCAGTGTCTCGTCTAAAACGCGATTGATCTTACGGTTTGCCTGCAAGATGCTACGCCACAGGTCTTGTTCATGATCATCAAGCCAACGTACTGGTTCCGCCATGACCATATACTAACGAATTTTGTTGACAAGTCAGATTTCACCGGATTGATCACTATCCTGCTGGTTATTTCAGATGCGTGCTTAATGAACTAACCGGCGGTCAATTCACGCATCGAATAGCGCTGGGCGCCCACCACCCGGGAATAGCGTTCCGGCATACACGTCAACACGAATACCTGAGTCTGTCGGGCAATTTCACTAAATAACGTCGCCATAAGCCGGAGCCGTCGTGCATCAGTCGATCCCAGCGCATCGTCGACCATAACCGGCACAGGAATTATTGGCAGCTCACCTGCAGCAGTACTGCCCTGCTGGCCGTGAGCAGTCAATGCAGCAACCGCAAAACGAACCAACAACGCCAATTGCTCCTGGGCTCCGCCAGATAGATGCTCAGTCTCTAAAGCCTCATCACCAATGATGCGCTGAGAAATCGCGAGGCTTTCATCTAATTCGAAACTGACAGATTGATCAAAAACCACGCGGGCGAAACGCTCAAGTTCACGGGCAAATGGTTCCATGTATCGCTGGCGTGCAGCATCCCTATGCCGGATTAACGTCTCCCGCAGGCGGGCTGCAGCGTGGGCCCGTCGTTCGACGACGGCATAGTCAGCTTTTCGGTTCTCCAGCTGCGCCTCGGCCTTGTGTAGCCGCTCCGCCGCGCCGGTAGCGGCCTCGATGTGCGAGGTTAGGGCTAGTTTACGATTCTCGGCTTCGCGTATGGTCCTTTGTAACTGAACAAGATGGGCTTTTGCACCCTCCCAGTTCCGCATGGCCATGGAAACATCAGCATCATCGGCAGCGGCTTGTGCAGCTTCCCGTTCGTTGATCGCTTGCTGCCAATGCATATTCGCAAGTTCAACATTTTCACGCAGCTTCTCCATCGAAGCAGAATCCGCACTCACCGAAACTTTTTCTTTAGCGTTAACAACGCGCTCAGTGGCCAGACTGTAGCGTTCACGCACACGCATCGCTTCCGTGTCGGCAGGCCGACCATCATAAACTGCAAGCCTGTTTGCTGCGGCTTCCAATTCTTCACGGGCCTGTTCTTCAACTGCTTCGGCAGTACTCAGTTCCGTTGCAATCTCATCAGCAGTCAATCCTGCTAGCTGGTCCGCGCTCGTTTCGGTGCCAGTTTCGGTGCCAGGTTCAGTACCCGAATCCGCGACTCCACCATCATTGACATACTGATCTAACCCGGCAAGCTCTTGGACCACATCGTCGATATTCTTATCACCTACGACACCAGCTCGCCGGTTCCGCAAAGCAGTGATTTCTCCATCAAGCGCATCGCACGTGGTATAAATCTTTTCTGCACTCTCCAGATCAGAACACTGGAATTCACGCAATAGTTCGTCTAAATGTGCCCGAGCCTGTTCCAGTGCAGATAGCGCGGACTGGGTGTCTTCCTGTTCCCGCTGTGCACTGCGATAGATCGCAGTAATATCGCCGAACTGCACCGACATGCCGTCGGAAAGCGCAAGGCTGTGTTCCGGCTGGAATTTTTCGGTAGCTTGCTCGTCATGTTCTCCGGCCCCGCTCAGCACAGGCGACCCGAGAGAAATTTCGCGGCTACCGGTGTCATCTACGACAGTGACCGTAGTTGGAGAACCTGCACACAGTTCCAGTCGCGCAGCATGGGCGTCGGCAAGCTTTTGTTCAACCACCACATCATCATGAGCTTGGCGCAGACGTTGCCATGCAGACCGATCTATATACGCGGGTAGAGCCGCCAGCTCCGCACGAGCTTCCCCGATCTTTGTATCAATCCCCTCTACCTGGTCTAGTAAGTGACGCAGTTCCTGTGCCCGCTGTGCGTTGCGTAGTTTGCTCGAGGCCACACGGACTGCCTTGTGCCGATCCCGTTGCGCTCGGTATTTTGCATCAGCCTTGTTTTTCGTATCCTGCAGCTGGTCAATGATTACTGCTTCTTGCCTTGCCGCTTCTTCTGCCTGCTGCAGCTGCTCTGACAGTTCGTCCCGGCGCGATTGCTCCTGCTTAAGTTCGTCGATCAGAGCAGTACGGGCTTCTAATAGCTCTAATTGCGAATTTTTCTGCTGCATTGCTTGCCGTACCGATTCCACAGCGTCGCTCAGCCGTTGCTGTACTGTTTCCGCATTCTGCTTCGCAGCTTCCGAATTGGCATATTCGTGCTCTGCATCGGGGATTTCGCCCGCGGCGAGTTTTTCACGTTCACTGAGTTCTTCGTATTCTGCAACGTATCCAGCTACGTGGTCGAGTTGCTTTTTTGCCTCGTCATAACGGGATTGAGCAGCGTTGAGTTCTTCTTCTGCAGCTTTCAACTCTTTCGCAGGCTTACCGGTCTTTGCAGTGTAATAACGTGCGTATTCTGCATTGACGGCCGCAAGCAGCCGTGATTCTTCCTGCGCTTGTTCCGTGCTCGTGCCTGACACAGGAGAAAAGTCAACGTTTTCTGGGATCTCGATTGCTGTGCCTGCTATGTCCTGGGCCGTCGTATTCACGGAGCCGTTGCCTTCATACCATACATGCCCGGATTGCAATGAGCTTTCCACGCTAGGGATGCCGGCTGCGGCGAGCGAATGGTGTAGTTTTCCTTGTCGGACAAACAATGCATCCAACAGGTCGGTATCAAGATATTCACTGATGATCACGCGGAACTCGTTTTCGGCTTCATCACCGCGCAAACTTGCTTTTTTCGGGCTTTGGAATTTCAGCTCGCATTTTTTGCTCGCGGCCGAGCTGGAAAATTGTTTGTAGATTTCCATGCGGTACGGACCAATCGACAGGTCAAGCCGTATCTCTGGCCATCCGGAGCCGTCGGCAGGAACGAGAGACTTAATATCCTTCGGAAACCCCGAATACTTATAATTCAGGCACGCGTCGATGGCGTCCATGATGGTGGATTTTCCCGCCTCATTATCACCATGAATCACGACGACGCCTGTCTCGGGTAACTCAGAAAGCTCCAGCTGGCTAATTCCTCGGACATTGTGCAGGTTGAGTGAGTGTATACGCATCATCGGCGCGCCTCCTTCGTCAATCGGAATAGTAAGTGTGCGCCGTCACGCGCGGCATCGTCGTGGTCAGCATCATTCAACAACTCTTCAAGCGCAGCCCGGGCATAGCCACTAACGTCGAGATTTTCTAGCTCATCTGCTTCTGGCTGGAGATTCAGCCCCTGCGACGACCGCGATTCATACAGTGCCCCGAAGCTAGGGCGAAGCTCCGCTAACTCACGCTCCAACCGCATGGTATCGGTCAAGCTCAACGCACCGCGCAGATAATATTTCACCACCGTGCGTCGCTTGTTGGCGTAACTGTGCAGGTAGTTCAGAAACCCATCAACGGTAGCGGCATCATCGAGTTCGGGTTGAAGTGCGTGAAATTGCCACTGGCCAATAGTGTGCTTGACGACGCTTACTGCTGCTTGCTGCACGGAGTGTGTGGCGGGCTTGGTGATACTGACGACCAACACGTTCCCAGAATCGGTTTCTCCGCCGTCTGTGGGAAAACCCCAGTCCGTTAGTTTATGAAAATCCGTTGTTTCTGGTGCCCCGGAGAACCATACTTTTCCGGTGGTGCCCAGTGACGCCGTGGAATGGGTATCACCAAGAGCGAGATAATCGATAGTCCCTGACTCTAAAGCTGTTTCCACACAATTCAGATCAATCAAATCGGGCTTGATCTCATCGCCATACGATTCCACCTGCCCGTGGCCCACCATCACGCGGATGGCATTTGTTGGTTTCAGCCCCTCTAGTGCGGCAGCTACCAAATCATGGTCCGGGCTTTTCACCAGCAAGGGAGCGCCAACGAGTTCGACACCATCTGCTACTTCCTGTGGCGTGTTGTTATCGATGACGTGAATATTGGACAATTCCCGTGCACTGAAAAAGATGGAATCCGCCACGAGTGGGTCATGGTTTCCGGGAAGCAAATACACCGGCACCGGTAGCGATTGCATCGTCTCTAATGCGCGATCTAATGTCCGTCGCTCTAAGGAATTATCGTCGAAGACGTCACCTGCAACAAGGATGAACGCGCAGCCTTCTTGCTGAGCAAGCTCACCTAATTTTTCAATCGCTAACAGACGTGATTCTTCAAAGCGTGCGCCTGCATCGCCGTCAAGGAAACGTCGATGCATACCCAACTGGAAATCGGAAGTGTGGAGGAAAGTGACGGTCTGATCTGTGCTCGAATGCTTCACAACTACATTGTTAACACAGCCGTCTCACATTACTGCTTCCTGTGCGTTAAATGATGGTACATATCTTCGATATCGGATACGGCACGCAGCAAATCAATATTGGTGTGGCTAACCGCGCGCAATGCTTTGCGCAGAAGGTCTGGGTCTGAATCATCCAGCGCACGGGCGATCTTTGGGCTGGGCACGGCTGGTAATTCCCTGCCACTCCAAAAAGTTTCTGCACCATCTTCGGTGGCTTTGCGGGCGACGTCCTGTGCAGAGGCAGCGATCATCTCTTCGAGTTGCCGCAGTGAGATTCCGCGCAGATGAAAAACGGCTGCCGGATCGGCGTCCAATTTTCCGCCCAGCTCCTCGGCAAATGCGACCAGGTGTTTACAGATCCACGCACTGTCGGGACAATCGCAATAACAGCGAATATCACTATCATCTTCTGCCAGCAGCACTGCCAGGACGTCGTCGGCAAGCTCACCGGCACGAACTCGCTCCATCGCCCCGGAAGTTTCGGCCAACATCCGCCCTACGGAGTTCAATTCAGAAACCGACCGCGGCGGGAGTTGGATAAGCACCGAAAACGGTTGATTCTGTGAGCCGGCTACCTTGCCATGCGCAGCACCGTTGTGAATATCGATCTCCACTACATGACCGCTGCGGGCGTAATCGATACCACGCTGATAGCGTCCGTTATCCGCATTCTCTAGGATCATCCGACGTAGCTCCAAGCCAGCAGATCCCTGCAATGGGCGTGAGCGTTGCATTTGTCGGACGGTCTCATGCAAATCAGGGGCTTTTTCTACCCGCTTTCGTGCCCCAAAGTTCGCATAAATGACATTATCCGACCCGGAATCCGATTCAGAGTCTTTCACACCCTTGGGTACCCCATTCTGCCTACGCTTATCATTCATAGCTATTGCTCACGGTAACTCATTAATTCTGCCAATTGTTGTGGGTCCAATTCAGTAATCCAGCCTTCACCTTCACCCACGATGGCGCCTGCCAAATGTGTCTTTCCGTCAAGAATATCCTGAATGGATTCCTCCATCGTCCCAGCGCTGATCATCTTATACACCGCCACATTCTTCTGCTGGCCAATGCGGAAAGCCCTGTCAGTCGCTTGGTTTTCCACCGCCGGATTCCACCACCGGTCCATGTGCACAACCATCGAGGCCGCAGTGAGATTCAAGCCGGTCCCGCCTGCTTTCAACGACAGAATCATCACGGCCGGACCGTCGTCTGCCTGGAAATCACTCACTAGCCGGTCGCGCTTTTGTTGCGGAACGCCGCCGTGCAAAAAAGGCACGCTTTCTCCGAGTTGCTCGCTCAAATATGGCTGCAGAATCTCCCCAAATGCCCGGTATTGCGTGAATACCAGCATGCGCTGGCCAGACTGCACGGCGTGATCCACCAGCTCCATGAGTTTCTCAATTTTTCCTGAGCGATGTTGGCCTTTCAGCGTCACTGGTGAGCCATCGCCTAAGTAATGTGCCGGATGATTACAAATCTGTTTCATCCGCGTCAGACTGGCCAACACCATGCCCCGGCGCGCCATGCCTTTATCTTTGGTCTCGAGCTGGCGTTGTACGTCATCAACTAGAGCTTTGTACAGGGCAGCCTGTTCATCGCTCAACGTGACGGTGAGCACTTCCTCTGTTTTTTCCGGAAGATCATCGATGATGGCGGGATCTGTCTTCAGTCGCCGGAGAATAAACGGTGCTGTCAAACGTCGTAACCGATCCGTTAATGCCTCATCATTATCGCGTTCAATTGGTTTCGCGAAGTGGTGTCGGAAAAAGCTTGCCGAGCCCAGCACACCCGGATTGGTGAAATCGACAATGGAACGCATCTCGGACAGGCGGTTTTCTACCGGGGTACCCGTCAAAGCAATGCGATGGCGAGAAGGCAAAGAACGCACGCTTTTCGACGCACGCGTCGACGAGTTTTTAATAGCCTGCGCCTCATCTAGCACTACGCGATCCCATTCTATGCGTCCCAGAGCAGAAAAATCGCGACTCACAGTGCCATACGAGGTAATAACGAGATCACGTTCTGTCGCCACACGAACAAACTCATCACCAGTGGCACGCTGGCTGCCGTGGTGCACCAAGATTCGCAGGCTAGGTACGAATTTCGCTGCCTCCCGGGCCCAGTTTCCTACCACTGAGGTCGGCGCCACGACGAGTGTGGGACCAGTCGATTGTTCGCGGTGTTTTTCGATCGCAGTCAAAGACAACAGTTGCAGTGTCTTTCCTAAGCCCATGTCGTCGGCAAGCACAGCCCCCAGGTTGTTGCGCGACATCCAGTACATCCAATCCACGCCGCGGCGCTGATAATCACGCAACTGCGCATGCACGGTATCTGGGATCTCTACCCTCTGGGGTGCTGGTGTTTCCATGCCTCCGAGCAGGCTAGCGTGCCAGTTCGATCCGGTAAATTCGATGGGCTCATCGGCCATCGACTGTAGCGCCAGCTCGCGGAGATCACCGACGGTCACTTCCTGGGCACTAAAACCCCCATTGCCTGGTGAGCCATCTGCATGGGCGGCACCTGCGTTGTTCTTGACAGCGTCGTTATAGGCCTGTCGCAATCTTTCGGCTTCTGCCGCCAGTTCGTCAGCGTCGGGGGAATCCGCCAAGCGTGCCATCTCCGCTAAGCGTGCGGCTTTTTCCATCCGCTTTTTCGCGCGCTTCGTGGCAGTTTCCGACAGCTGATCCATATAGCTACTGATGCGGTTGAGGGCCTGCGTATCTGCCATAACCCAGTTACCGCGTAACTTGATCAAGCCGGATTTCGAGTTCACCAATTCCGACATTTCGTCGTCGCTCAGTTCCTGGTCGCCGATGGAAAGCCGCCAGTTGTATTGCACGAGCTTATCCATGCCCAGTTGCGATTGGGTTGCTTTCTCATTGACCTCGCGAGTTTCTAGTTTGGCGGTGGTTTCGAGCTGCGACCAGGCACGTGGCAGCATGACAGTAAACCCCGCTGTACGAAGATCAGTAATGTCTGAACTCACGAAGTCCACAACATCTTCGGTATCGACGTAGACATCCCAATCACCTGCATTAGCATCGTCGTGCCGACGACGCATGCGCTCTACCGGGTCCAGGTTTGGTTCCAACATCGGCGACACCCGGATTGCTTCCAGGTGCGATTTACGAAGCAACTCGACGCTCGAGTGGTCGAGCTGGTCTGTACGAATGGGCTGTGGAGAATCTGTTCCGGAACGAACTTGCACTCGGATAGGCCACTGCGCATCCGGTTCATCTGGCGGTTCATTCACAATCACGACTAATTGCAAATCAACAGAAGTAATCGAGTCGTTCCAGTCGTTTAGACCACGTAAAAGCGCTCCTTTACCCCGCCGGATAGGTTGACCTTTCAACAGAGCTTGCGAAAAATCATGCCATGGATAAGGGCGGGGTTCGCTAGCTAATGACTGTAACTGCGCAATGGTTATCCAATGCACCAGGTGGTGGGACAGCTCATCGGAAAGATCACGGTTATTTACCGTCAAAATACCCGGACATGCAGCAATCATTTCGCTAAGCCAGCCACGTTCTGACAATCCGGTAGCAAGGTGCCACTGCGGGAACCATTCACCTGCTTGATAACTCAACCGTATAGTGACTCGCCCAGCCTGAACGAATTTCGTCAGCCCCGTATACATACGAATAAGCCAATATAAATCCGGAGCGATCGCATTGCGCTGAGATTCGGTTGCCGCAGGGGATGCGCTGTCAAGAAACTCGAGTTCACTCAGGATTTTCACAGAATCTTCTGGGGCAAAAAGCCCCATCGGAACCATAAGCGAGACGTCTTTGCCCTTGGGGGTGCGCAAGGATATTCGCGCACGATTACGGAAGCTCCGCCGCTGCAACAAAGACTCCACGATCGGAGGAAAAGTACCCGCTGGGACCTGCTCCGGTAGGACAATTTTCCGTCCTTCTACCCTCTCGATCCATAAACTCAAGCCAGAAACAGGCAGCCATAGACCATGCAGAAGGAACGAAGACATAATGGACAGACTACCAGTTCGTAATCGCGACAGAATCCAATTGTTATTATTCTGTTACTTTTGTCAGTGTTCCCTGCTAAGAGCCTAAAAATCCTGATATTTCTCTGAGTTTGACGCAGCTAACATTTGGGTGAGCTGCGAATTCTCACTACGGTAAGGCATTGGTCCACAAAAACCAGGCGTTTTGCTGTGCACGTCAACAACAGTGACCACCGACAAGGTGCTCGCGGTGGCTTGACCACGCAGGAGGCTGCCAGGTTTTCAGTGGTAAGCAGAGCTCGACAAAACTCTTGCCTGGCCGACTAACGCCAGGCCGTGTACAAGAAACACGTATTTTACAGTACGTCAGATGTCTATTTATTAGGAGTAACGGTGACAGAATCAACCTGGTTTGTCATCGCGATCATCATCTACATGTTCGGGATGCTCGCGATTGGCTACTGGAGCTATAAACAAACAGATCAATACGACGACTACGTCCTCGCCGGCCGTGGCCTACCACCGTTCGTGGCCGCCTTATCCGCTGGCGCATCGGACATGTCCGGATGGTTGCTCATGGGACTTCCGGGCGCTTTGTTCGCATCCGGCATGGTTGAGCTGTGGATCGCCATCGGCCTCACGATTGGTGCATGGGTCAACTGGAAGGTTGTCGCCCCACGACTGCGTGCTTATTCCGAGATCGCCGATGACTCGATTACGGTTCCTTCCTTCTTCGAAAACCGCCTAGCAGATAAATCCCGTGTCCTGCGTGTTCTGTCCGCAGCGGTTATCATCTTCTTCTTTACCTTCTACGTTTCGTCTGGCATGGTCGCCGGCGGCCGCTATTTCGAGTCAACATTTGATGGTGACTACCTGCTAGGCCTGCTGATCGTGGCTGCCATCACGGTTGCCTACACCTTTATTGGTGGATTCTTAGCGGTTTCCTACACCGACACCGTTCAGGGCATCATCATGTTCCTGTCCCTGATGATCGTTCCGGTCATGGCGTTCGTTTCTTTGGACAACGGCTCCGATATCTTTAGCTTCGCAGCAAACAACAACTACGCCACCGACGGCGTTGTTGAAGCAAACCCCGAATTCTTTAACTTGTTCAACGTTGGTTCTGCTGCAGCCGTGGCAGCCATCGTCGGTAACTTCGCTTGGGGCTTGGGTTACTTCGGCCAGCCACACATCATCGTGCGTTTCATGGCTCTGCGTAACTCCACCGACGCCCGCGCCGGCCGTTTCTGGGGTATCGGCTGGATGCTGCTCTGCGTCATTGGCGCAGTATTCGTAGCCTTGGTCGCTACTGTCTTCTTCACCCAGACCGGTAACTCCATCACCGATCAGGATTCCTTCGAGACCGTATTCTTGGACATGGCACGGGTAATGTTCCACCCATTGCCAGCAGGCTTGGTCCTGACTGCAGTTCTGGCAGCGATCATGTCCACCATGTCCTCTCAGCTACTAGCGGTGTCCTCCTCTCTCATCGAGGACCTCTACAAGATGTTCGCCAAGCGCAAGCCAAACGAGCAGGTCCTGATCAACCTGTCCCGCACTTGCGTTGTTGCCGTTGCCGTTCTTGCAGGAATTCTGGCAGTGAACCCAAGCGATTCCATCCTTGGCTTGGTTGGATTCGCCTGGGCAGGATTCGGTTCCGCATTCGGTCCAGTCGTGCTGTTCTCCCTGTACTGGAAGCGCCTAAACGCTCCTGGTGCTATCGCCGGTATGGCCACCGGTGCAATCGTCTCGGTTGTCTGGGGCGTATGGTTCTCCGACATCATCTACGAAATCGTGCCAGGCTTCGCCGCCTCGGTAATTGTGCTGGTACTGGTCACCTTGGCAACCAAGGAACCAGAGACAAAGGTCAAGAAGCAGTTCGATCAGGCTTCCAAATTGACTGACATTGCTACCGAGAACGAAGACGTAGATTTCGACGAGGCAGCACAAGAGGTTAAGAAGTAACTTCTTCTTTTCCACCTCCGATTATTCTCGTGGCACGAGATCCTACGGCTGCGGGAATATAAGACATCGATAGCCTTTGGGCGAGCAACATCTCGCCCAAAGGCTATTTTTATGGTCGTACGGAAACTGTTCGCAAATTAGGCGATATCGGTTGGCTTAGTGGAGCATGGAACTTTAGTGCAATCTTTGCCGTCCAATCGCTTATGACCGCTCAACTGATGCCGCTGACTCGCACGAAGACCGCAGAGCCGGAAAAACCATCGGCTAAATCTGACAGCTCACATTCGGTAGGCACGCTGATCTACCGTGCATTTTTGCTGCTTTTATCCATAGCAACCATAACTGCATTGGTGATGGGTGCATGGTCCAAACTAAACCCCACGACGTATGACAACGCCCTCATGCTCCCTGAGTGGCAGGAGTTAGAGAACCAATTAATAACGACACCACAAAGGCAAAAAATTCCAGGATACGAACGGGACCGCTTCGGCCGTGGTTGGGGCCAACAAGGAGCCTGCTCGACGCGAGAAGCCGTGCTTCTTGCATCGAATATGCAGCCACGTTCTGAAGAATATCGCCGTCACTCCAATGAACTACCACAGCCCACCAAACCAGAATCCTGCAAGATAAAGAATATCGAGATTTGGGATGAATATGCCGGTGGCTCCGTTTCGATTGTAGATTCAGCGCGCCACGTAGATATTGACCATATTTTCCCGCTTTCCGCGGCTTGGGACTTAGGGGCACATTCCTGGGAACAGACCCGTCGCCAAGATTTTGCAAACGATTACCGGAACTTGGTTCCTACCGATGCAAGTGCAAACCGAGAAAAATCAGACTCCCTACCAAACGAGTGGATGCCATCTGACGTCTCAGCACATTGTTGGTACGCTCGCAGGGTTGCATATATCGCAGTGCTCTATGAGCTATCGATTCCCGAACCAGACGTTAAGCGAATGAATAAGGCGTGCCGACTCTTCGGTCTCTTCGCTGGCTAACTATGCGCTGGTAGAGTGGCATGCGGAGTTTTTGCCCCCATTAATTTCCTTACCGAAAGGGATAGTCCATGACAAGTTTTTTGATTATTCTGCACATAGTCGCGGCGGTACTGTTTATCGGCCCGTTAATGGTTGCTACTTCTGCATTCCCTGCACAAATCCAAGAAGCCAAATCCGGTACCGCTACCGCAAAAGGTGCGGCTTCAGTCCTCTACCGGATCACCAAAGCCTACGGCTTCCTGTCCGCGCTTGTTCCGCTGTTGGGTCTCGTAGTTTTCCTTAGCGATATGGAAACCTACGGCACCCAAGGTAAATTCCACGCATCGATTTTATTGGCAATTATCGCTTGGGTTATCTTGCTCGTGGTCATTCTTCCACGCCAACGCACCGCCTTGGGAGCATTGGGGATGCTTCCAGAAAGCGAGGCTTCACCAGAAGAAGACAAGATCGCTAGCTGGTCTCAGGTGAAGAAACAACTATCTATGTACGCCGGAATCTTTAATCTCATCTGGATTGTGGTTCTGGTTCTGATGTTCGTATAAGTCAAACAGATCCCAGAATTCCCGTAGCTTAGCCAGCAAACAGCAACGCCCGGGCCAGGAATATTTTCCTGGCCCGGGCGTTAATTATCTACAGCATAGCTACTTAGAGCACCCTACTAGCTCAGGATAATAAGCTAGCAGGCTGGACGGGAGCTGGCTAATTACGGAATTTTCCGCCTTTGCGGCCGCTCTTGTTCTGCCGACCACCGCCGTCACCGCCTCTGAAACCACCGCGCGATGGCGCTCCATGATCTTTCCGGATCTTAATCAATTCACCAGAGATCCGGGTATCAGACAAGCGGTCCAATACTGCGGGATCCAAATCGCGTGGCAGCTCAACAATCGTATGCTCGGCTCCGATGTTAATACGGCCGAAATCTTTGCTACTCAAACCGCCTTCATTTGCCAATGCTCCGACGATGGCACCTGGACGTACGTGTTGGCGTTTACCCACTGCCAAGCGGTAAGGCTGGAAGTTACCATCTCGGTTATTCCGGCCACCGCGATCACGACCGCCACGATCACGGCCACCACGTCCACCTCGGTCATCAAAGTCACGGCCACCGCGTTTATCATTGAAACGGTCTTTGCGCTTATCAGCCGGCTGTTCTTTCAGCAGGAATTCTTTGTCGCCTTGCATCTTCACAGCCAGAGCTGCAGCGATATCGTCCATGGCAACGTCATTGTTCTTCGAGTACTCACGAATCATGGTACGGAAGAAATCTTTGTCCTTCGCTGCAAGCGCCTCAGTGATGCTCTGTGCGAAGTTTTTCTTTCGCACTTCATTTACTTCATCAACCGTCGGCAACTGCATCTCTTCGAGCGTCGCCTTGGTAACTTTCTCAATGGAACGTAGCATGCGACGCTCGCGTGGAGTTACAAACAAGATCGCTTCACCACTACGTCCGGCTCGAGCTGTACGGCCGATACGATGCACATAAGACTCGGTATCGCCAGGGATATCGAAGTTAATAACGTGCGAAATACGCTCTACGTCTAGGCCTCGTGCGGCAACATCAGTTGCAACCAGAATATCTAGACGACCAGACTTCAGCTGTTCAACGGTACGTTCGCGCTGGTTTTGTGCAATGTCACCATTGATTGCCGCTGCGCTATAACCCGCTGCGCGCAGTTTTTCCGCAACTTCTTCTGTCTCATGCTTCGTGCGAGTAAACACGATCATGCCGTCATAATCGATGACTTCCAAGATACGGATGAACGCATCAAACTTAGCGCGGTGCTGCGTAAAGAGGTAGCGCTGAGTGATGTTTTCGTTAGTACGCGCCTGGGACTTAACAGTTACTTCTGCTGGGTCATTCAGGTACTGCTTAGATAAGCGGCGAATACCATTGGGCATTGTGGCGGAAAATAATGCAACCTGTTTTTCCTCAGGAGTATCGGCCAAAATGCGCTCAAC
Source organism: Corynebacterium sp. EPI-003-04-2554_SCH2473622 (assembly GCF_001665955.1). NCBI lineage: Bacteria > Bacillati > Actinomycetota > Actinomycetes > Mycobacteriales > Corynebacteriaceae > Corynebacterium > Corynebacterium sp. EPI-003-04-2554_SCH2473622. Next base: position 153,430 of record NZ_LZMN01000041.1, read on the forward strand.
ATCTTCTTGGAATCCCATGTTGAGCATTTCATCTGCTTCATCGAGCACAAGGTACCGGAGCTTGGAAATATCCAGGCTGCCTTTTTCCAAGTGGTCGATGACACGGCCAGGCGTGCCGACGATAATTTGCGCACCACGCCGCAACCCGGCTAGCTGAATCCCGTAGGCTTGCCCACCATAGATCGGCAAGACCTCGATACCACCGAGGTGTTTGGCAAAAGACTCAAAGCTATCTGCAACTTGCAGTGCTAGCTCGCGAGTAGGTGCCAATACCAAAGCTTGCGGGAATTTCTCGGTGGAGTCCAGCTGAGCCAGAACAGGTAGAGCAAAAGCTGCAGTTTTTCCTGTACCAGTTTGAGCCAAGCCCACCACATCGCGACCCTGCATAAGGATCGGGATGGTTTGTTCTTGAATTGGAGATGGCTTTTCAAAACCTACGGCTTTTACCGCTTCTACCACATTGGTAGGCAGGTCGAGGTTGGAAAAACCCTGAGGACTATCGTTGGCCGTAGCTTGCGCTGCAGCGTCGGTGTGCTCAGAAGTTTCGCCACTCTTAGCAACGGCACCTGCGGTGTCCTTGGTGTTGCCTTGCGAATTTTCCTGAGATTCCGACCTAGTCGATGGAGACTGACTGAAGTTATCCGGCTCGTTGTCGCCGCCGGTGGCGTTATCGGTAATGCTCATTGCTTGATACACACTACGTCAGCAAACAGAAAAACACCATTTAGCGCCAATTTTCGCACACCCGAGTTCCCCACAGCACAAAGCCACCAACCTAACAGTGAGGTGAAACACATTATTTTTCTCTATACTTGTGGCATGACTTCTCATTCAGCTGTTTCCTCTACTCCACACCACTGGGATGGACGACACGATGGCGATGGTCCAGAATTCCACCGTTGGCATTCAGTTATCGACACAATACGAAGCAAGCCTGGAGCCGCAATTCTCGGCTTCGCATGTGATGAAGGAGCCCGGCGTAATGGATGCCGTCGTGGCGCCGCCGAAGGCCCGCATGTACTCCGCGAAGCTCTAGCTAACCTTCCAGTTCACAACGCACTACCCTGATACGACGCCGGCACCGTCACAGTCAACGGCACCGATATGGAAGGCGCCCAGAACGAGCATGCCAAACTGCAAAAATAGTCGCTACCGCGCAACAGGCATTTCCTGAAGGTTAGCGTCACGGCTAAGCAAGGTTTCACGTCCCGGGATCCAAGCAAAGAATGCCAACGCAGCTACTCCAGCACTGAGTAAGAATGCCCAAGTAAAGCCCCAGTTATCAGCGGCAGCACCTATCGCGAGAGGACCGAAGATCATCCCAAGGTCCATGGACATTTGAAATGCTGCGAGGACTTTGCCTCCGGAGCGTTCATTGCCAATTACATCAGCCAGTGTTGCCTGCTGCGCAGGAACTGCAATCCCAGCTGCTGCACCACTCAGGGTTGAAAGAACAAGCAGAAGCCACAATGTGTCTGCTGTTCCATAAAGCCCGACACAAAGCGCACTAGCTGCGAACCCCACCATAATCATGGGCTTACGGCCGATCCGGTCAGCTAATCGACCCGAAAACTGCAATACTATGGCGTTACCAGCTGCATAGGCAGCTAACGCATACCCGGCAGCAGCTGCACTATCGGTAAATACCGCAGCAGCAAACAATGGAATGACTGCGACGCGCACCCCCATATTGACCCAGCCATGCGCAAAATTCGACACCAGCACGCTACGAAATGCAGTATCCTGCATAGCTTCCCTATAAGTCATTTTCGCATTGTTCGTGGGCTGCTGCGTCGAAGCATTCATTCTCGGCATTAATATCCAGACCACCACCGCTGCGAAACACAAACCGATACCATAGATCAAAAACGGCCACCGAAAACCCAAAAAAGCAAGAGCTGAACCCACTAATGGCCCGAGGATGCTGCCTAACAAAAAACTCGTGGCATAGGTGGCAGAACATTTACCTCGAATTTCTGGCGGTGCGAGTTTCACGATCAGGCCCATTGCAGAAACGGTAAACATAGTGGAACCGATTCCTGCTAAAAAGCGCAGCAACAAAATTTGCCAATATTCTTGTGCGATAGATATGAGTCCGGTGTTGATCGCGACCAGCAGCAATCCCGTTATGTATACCCGCCGAACACCGAGTTTGTCAGCTAAGATTCCCGCACCTGTCGCAAAGATGAGACGCGATACGGAAAACACCGAAATAACAGCCCCTGCAGCGGCCATACCAACATCAAAGCTCACGACGAATTGTGGCAATAAAGGCGCTATTAAACCGTACCCCAAAGCAACCAAGAAAAACGCTGCGACCAGGACCCAAATTTCTTTGGGGATCTGCGGCCGTTCTGACTGGCTTTCAGGCTCGTAAGCATCTTTATTGGGGTTCGCAATAGGCATAGTTCTTGCGAGCCTACTCCGCAAGAACTATCAGTGTGGTGTAACCAGCCAGAATCACACCTAACACATAACGAACAAAAATTCGAACTTTTTATATCTCGTGTGCTCCCAGTTCCCTATTATCCAGCGTATGACTACACAACACGCACTTACGCACATCTCGCACACCACCCATGACGTTGTAACCGAGATTCAGACAACCGCGAGTGATCAGCTCTTCAAGCTGGACAGTGTGCTACATCATCCGCGTTCACTAGCACGACCAATGGCAAACTGGCGTCCGCCACATCTGACCCTTGCAGTCGGTAAACATCGCCAGCTGAAAGCAACTCTTTCACGTTACCGAGTTGGCCCGCTAGCGCAATCAAGAATTCGCGGATACGGCGAACAGCGCACCCCAGCCTATGCCGTCAGCGTACGGCTCACAGACCCGGCCGGAACACCTCCGCCCATGGTTGTGGCCGAGGCCTGGATTCGGGCTATCGTGCCCCAGGACATGATCAATGCAGTGCACCTCATCGACAGGAAAGATGACACCGCGGCAATCTACGTTTGGCTCGTTGATGCAAATTATGTGCCGATACACTCACCGGCTTCAATGTTTGCAGGTTTTTCTAAAGCAGCATAGAAATCCTTTTGAGATCTATGCTGTGTTCCTAACCAGGGAGCTAAGGGCACAACACAAATTTTTATTGTGACTCAATGCCGTCATCACACGGTTTTAGCTGGAGTTCCCAGTCGTCGGCCTGCTCAACGCATAAGGACAAGACCTCAAACAGCCGGTCAAAGTCAGTGAAAGTTCCCAACTCCAGAATTTCAGGCTCTCCCCCATACTCCAAATCCCCTACTCCGGAAAAATCACTGTCAGTGTCCTGGTCATCTTGATCAACAGGCTCGCCTAAGGGCGATATCAATTCCGCATTCGCATCGGGGGTATAAGCCAGGAAAGACAAGCTGGCGGTTGGTACTCCGTCAGACAATTCCACTGACACGCGCAAATGAGAATTTTCTGCAACGTCCGCGAGCACCACCGCAGGATCATGATGGTGATGCTCAAATTCTAAGTCCGCGATCCGTTCGTCCCGTCCCTCCAGCAAATCGCGGAGGACTGTAACCACTTGGTCTGTAGCAATATGTTCGGCGACAGTAGCCACGGCATCTTCCACAGAAAATGCTACTGACACCAGCGCAGCTTCGAAATATTCATCGTCTTCGTCAACATCAGCCGCCGCAATATAGACATTTGCGGCTGGCAATACCGCATCAATTTCCACAAACTGAATCTCTATATCCGAGGTTATTGGCACAAACAGCACATCGCCATTTACGCGTGATTCCACCCCTTCGGCATCGAGGGCAGCAGCTATATCTTCAAAGAAGCTCATAAGCGCTAATCTACTACGGTAAAGCTAATCATCGACGCGGAATCCTAAATCTCTCAATAATTCTGGACGCCCAGCGCCCCATTCCAGCACGTTATATCCCTTCCAAGCTCGACGCTTGTCAGCTTTAGGGTCGTATTCCACACGAGACTGCGCATCGAAAACCATAGTTGGACGTAAGTGGTGCTGATCAGTCGGCGGTTTATATTGCGGCCAGTCAGAACCCGGTTGACCACTAGAAATAAAACTCGCCCAATGACGCTGCATTTCTGCGGTCAGCCGCTGCATGGCTTCGTCATCACGTCCAACTTTGGAGAGTAAACGAGTTTTCGAAGCTTCCGGGGTGCCAAAAACATTTGATAACTCAGCAGAATGGGCAGCGCCAATTCCGAGCTTCCGCATTAGTTGCGGGGCAAAATCAAAACGATACATCCAGGTTGGGGCTACTTCATTGTGATGGCTAGCGATCCGCACAGTCGGTGCCCAAAACAAAGCATCCGTTACTAAGTCTGCAAATTCCGCACGGCTGCGCGCGCCACCATAAGCTTTCAAAACGGTATCCGTATGTTCTGGATCATAGGGATAGAGCAAGCGTCGCCCCGCTTTAGCACGCCGAGCCGTTCGCTGGAAAAAATAGCGGGTAATCCCTGCTTCATCCAGGTTTGTTCCCAACATCAAAGGAACACGTGCCTGCCTGCCATGCTGAAATGCCACCATCGGGTGTTCCGGCAGAGACTCCGACTCCACCGTCGGCCCGAACGTCGAGTTCAGGAATTGTAACTCCCCTGCTCGCCACATCATAGACATGCCAGCACGCACTAATTCATCCGCACTAAAAGTACGCAGATCTTCTACTGTACTGTCGTGCGACAATCCCAAACGGGTCAGCAGTTGCCGCGCCCATAATTGTGACTGTGCTTTAGAATGAATCAATCCGATAGGCGGTGATTGCGCAATTGCGCGATGGAAAAGGCCGTGCGCCGGCGGTGAGCACAACAGTGCCAACACGGCAGCTCCCCCCGCTGACTCCCCCATGATCGTCACCGAATCCGGATCGCCACCAAATTGCGCGATATTTTCACGAACCCATTCCAAGGCCAAAACTTGGTCCCACAAAGCAGGATTAGCGACGCAATCTCCACCCAGACTGCGTAGATCGAGGTAGCCAAGCACGCCAAGCCGGAAATTCAGAGATACATAAACAACATTCATTACGCGGGCTAAGCGATAACCTCGCAGCATGTTTTGATGGCTTGCACCCATCAGAAAAGAACCACCGTGAAAATAGACCACAACCGGCAATCTTTCCACGGAATGTGGACGCACAATGTCCAAATGGAGGCAATCCTCATCCCCTATGAGCCGTTCACTGAGTCCATAGTTCGGTTGCGGGGCCGGTGATTGGTAGCGTGTGCAATCTAAAATTCCTTGCCATGGCCGTGGTGGTTTCGGCCGACGAAACCGCCCTGCACCACCCGTAGGCGCACCAAACGGGACCCCTTTCCAGACTGCAATAGTGCCGTCCTGAGCGAATTCACCTTGAATTTCTCCACTACTGATGCGTACCCGCGGATAATCCGACGTCAGGTGTGACGATTCATCCATAATGCCCCAGGCTAGTTACCCCAGCAAGGATTAGCACGTACCGTCGCAAGCAGTGAAATACACGCGTTGGCATATGAGGTGCCATTACACAACGCATAAGCGCGTAGAATGAATGCAAACTGTCTATTAAGCTTGAAAAGAGCGTAAGTCAGACAGCAAATGCGCAGATTAAACGAATGCACGCAAATTAACGGAAAGAGGCGAGCACCTGCCGTGAGCACTAACAATCCCTTCGGCTTGAGCACCTGGCTAGCAGACGAGTTGTACCAGGAGTACAAGAAAGATCCACAGTCGGTGGATAAAGAATGGCGCGAGTTATTTGATAAGCACGGCGCCCCATCCAGCATTGCCGAGTCATCGGAAGCCAATTCCGAGGAAACCGCCGGCACCACCAAAGCCCAAAAAGCTCAAGGTGGAAAAGAGGCTGCTAGTGTGGCACCACCGACACAGAAATCGTTGTCGCATAAGCGGGAACAACGTGAGTCTGTAGTAGAAGAATCTGCACGTAAGGCTAAGAACAAGGCAGGCGTTGATAAGCGCGACGTCGCTCCAAAAGCGCCGAAGAAGGCACCTTCACCGTTAGACGAACTACCGGACTACGAGGGCGGCGAATCCAAGGCTCTCAAAGGCATGTTTAAAGCCATTGCCAAGAACATGGATGAATCTCTAGAGATTCCAACCGCTACTTCCGTGCGTGATATTCCAGTCAAGCTTATGTGGGAAAACCGCTCCCTAATTAACGAGCACTTGAAGCGCACCCGTGGTGGCAAGATCTCGTTCACTCACATCATCGGTTATGCCCTGGTCAAGGCGACCCAGAAGCACCCTGACATGAATGTGCGTTATGAACTTGTTGATGGCAAAAAACCCACCGTGGTTTACCCAGAAGACATCAACTTGGGCTTGGCCATTGACTTGCCCCAAAAGGATGGTTCCCGCGCGCTCGTAGTTGCCGCACTGAAAAAGGCGCAGGAGAAGAACTTCGCCGAGTTCATCGAAGCCTACGACGACATCGTAGCGCGGTCCCGCAAAAATAAACTGACCGCAGCCGACTTCCAAGGTGCAACGATTAACCTAACCAACCCAGGTGGCATCGGCACCCGACACTCCATTGCGCGTTTGACCAAGGGGCTTGGAACCATCATCGGTGTTGGATCCATGGACTACCCTGCCGAGTTTGCTGGTGCCTCTTCCGACCGTCTGGCAGAACTTGGAGTCGGCCGTTTGGTCACTCTGACCTCTACTTATGATCACCGCGTCATCCAAGGCGCAGAATCCGGCGAATTCCTGCGCACCATGTCACAGTTACTTGTCGACGACGTCTTCTGGGATGAGCTGTTTTCCGACCTGCAAATTCCTTATGAGCCAATGCGCTGGGCCCAAGATATCCCGAACACAGGAATCGATAAGTCCACCCGCGTCATGAACCTCATCGAGGCATACCGTTCGCGTGGTCATCTGATTGCTGATACCAACCCGCTGCGTTGGAAGCAACCGGGCTTGCCTTCCCCGGACCACCGTGACTTGGATATCCGCACCCATGGCCTGACGCTCTGGGATCTGGACCGCACCTTCCATGTCGGTGGATTCGGCGGTAAAGAATCCATGACTTTACGTGAGGTTCTCTCACGCCTACGTGCCGCCTATACGCTCAAGGTCGGCTCTGAGTTCACCCACATCATGGACCGTGATGAGCGTGAATGGCTGCGCGATGCCCTTGAAGCCGGAATGCCAAAGCCAACCAATGCCGAACAGAAATACATTCTGCAAAAGGTGAACGCTGCTGAAGCATTTGAGAACTTCCTGCAGACAAAGTACGTCGGCCAGAAGCGTTTCTCCCTGGAGGGCGCAGAAGCTCTGATCCCTCTGATGGACTCGGTCATCGACACCGCCGCGGGCCAAGACCTCGACGAGGTGGTCATCGGCATGCCACACCGTGGTCGTTTGAACGTGCTGTTCAACATCGTCGGCAAGCCACTGGCAGAGGTCTTTAACGAGTTCGACGGTAACTACAAGGGCGGCCAAGCTGGTGGCTCGGGTGACGTGAAGTATCACCTCGGCGCTGAAGGCGAGCATCTCCAGATGTTCGGTGATGGTGAAATCAAGGTCACCTTGACTGCGAACCCTTCACACTTGGAAGCTGTCAACCCGGTGGTAGTTGGTATTTCCCGGGCAAAACAAGACATCCTGGACCGCATCGAAGGCAGCCATGACAAGCGAGTCGTGCCTCTGTTGCTGCACGGAGACGCATCCTTCGCTGGATTAGGCATTGTGCAAGAAACCATCAACTTGATGGGACTAGATGCTTATAACGTAGGTGGTTCCATCCACGTAGTCGTCAACAACCAGGTTGGTTTCACGACTACTCCAGACTCTGGTCGCTCCACTCTGTACTCCACAGATCTCGCGAAGGGCTTCGATTGCCCAGTTTTCCACGTCAACGGTGATGACCCGGAGGCTGTTGTTTGGGTTGGTCAGTTGGCCACGGAATATCGTCGACGCTTCGGCAAAGATGTCTTTATTGACCTAATTTGTTACCGCTTGCGCGGACACAATGAGGCAGACGACCCATCAATGACCCAGCCACTGATGTACGAGCGCATCGGAAACCGCGATTCGGTTCGCCAGAAATACACTGATGAGCTCATCGGTCGTGGTGACCTCTCTGAGGAAGACGCTGAGGCGGCCGCTCGAGACTTCCGCGACCAGATGGAATCCGTGTTTAACGAGGTTAAAGAAGCCGAAAAGAATGGGCCGCAAGAACAAACTGGTATTGCCGCTTCTCAGGAGCTGACTCGCGGTCTGGATACCTCAATTTCGGCAGATACGTTACGTGAGCTGGGTGAAGCTTATCTGAATCTGCCAGAAGGCTTCGAGCTACACGACCGCGTCGCACCAATCGCGGAAAAACGTGCCAAGTCAGCCGTCGAAGGCGGTATTGACTGGGGCTGGGGCGAGCTCATTGCTCTGGGTTCTCTGGCGAGTGAAGGCAAGCAGGTTCGTTTGGTTGGTGAAGATTCCAAACGCGGTACATTCACTCAGCGCCACGCAGTGACTTTCAACCCGAACACCGCTGAGCAGTACAACCCGCTACACGCACTGGCTCAAGAAACCGGCAATGACGGCAGCTTCGAAACCTACAACTCGGCGTTAACCGAGTTCGCTGGACTGGGCGTTGAATATGGTTATTCTGTCGGTAACTTGGATGCTGTTGTTGCTTGGGAAGCGCAGTTCGGCGACTTCGTCAACGGTGCGCAAACCATCATCGACGAGTACGTCTGCTCTGGTGAGGCTAAATGGGGCCAGTTGTCCAAGGTCATCCTTCTCTTGCCACACGGTTACGAAGGACAAGGCCCCGACCACTCCTCTGCGCGCATTGAGCGTTTCCTGCAACTAGCTGCAGAAGGCTCCATGACCATCGCCCAGCCATCGACGCCAGCAAACCACTTCCACTTGTTGCGTCGTCACGCACTGGGCACAATGTCTCGTCCGCTCGTGGTCTTCACGCCGAAATCTATGTTGCGTGCAAAGGCTGCAACCTCTGAGGTAGCAGAATTTACCGAGGTAACCTCTTTCCGTTCTGTTATCAACGACCCTCGTTTGGTCGATGCCGATAACAACGTCATCGGTGACGCAGACAAGGTGAAAACTGTGATGCTGTGTTCCGGTAAGGTCTACTACGAATTGGAAAAGCGTCGCCAAAAGGATGAGCGTGAAGACATCGCGATTGTCCGTATCGAGATGCTGCACCCAATCCCGTTCAACCGCCTGTCGGAAGCATTCGACAGCTTCCCGAACTTAGAAGAGATTCGCTTTGTTCAGGATGAGCCAGCTAACCAGGGTCCATGGCCGTTCTACAACGAGCATTTGCACGAGCTGATTCCAGATATGCCTCGTATGCGTCGTATCTCTCGCCGTGCACAGTCTTCGACGGCTACCGGTATTGCTAAGGTGCACCAGCTGGAGCAAAAGCAGCTCATCGACGAAGCATTCGCTGACTAAAACCTGGTTCCAGTACGCGCATTCGCTTAACCCGCTTGCGGTGAGCCAAGGCATCTGTTGTCTTGCATCACCGTAAGCCCCAAAAAGCCATGCAACTGGTCTTTGTAGCGCCCTCAAACGGACACCGCTACATTTCGACGGTGCTGGCTGCAGACTTCCTATCTCTGCAGCCAGCACCGTCGCACCATTGCATGGCTTTTCTGCTGCGCAAACTTAAGTTCGAAGCCTTCGGGAACAACCAAGGCGGCACAACTTTCCAGCTCGCCATCACACCAAGGCGGCACAACTTTCCAGCTCGCCATCACAAGGGTCCAATCCCTACCGAAGCTTGCGCGGCTTTACAGACGCTAAGCCCCAACCTCGTGCAATCAAGCCTCGTCGCTAACCGAATCTAGGGATTCCCCAGTTACGTTGACGCTAGCCCATTGCCCAACCGCATCCTCGGCGCTGAGACCGTCGGCAAGCTTGTCTTCTAGTTCTTCCAAGGCCCGCTTATCGATCAGCCGAGTAACGCCCTCAATTGCTCCAAATTCCTCTCGGTCAAACAAACGAGAGCTAAACAGTGGTGTGAAATCTTGCGGAAGATCCAATTCTGCATCCGGACAGCCTTCAGCAGATGACGGATTGGTAGTCACGATATGCACCGGTAAAAGGCCCATAACCTCACGGTGTAAGTGTTCGTGAATATCCGTCGCGTTAGGATCACGCTGTTCGTCCTCATCTTGCTGGCTGGCAAGCTCCTTCGCGAGTACCGGGCTCGTGTCTTCCACGAATTTTCCAGTACAAGTAATCATGAAATCTGCTTTTCCGGTCTGCAACTGTTCCCAGCGGTCCGCGGTACTAACGGCGTCGTCGCCGAGTACGTGGGCTTCACGGCCAGACTCACGAAGTACTTGACGGTAAATATACGCCCACAAGAGTTGCTCGGTTGATGAACTGTCTGCAGTAATGCGCACTGCACGGTCTTGAGCATCAGCTGCGGCGGTACGAGAATCTGATTGCTCTTTATTGTTTGCCTGCTCAACCTGATTAACATTCTCTGGTGAGGAGCATGCAGTCAACAGCACGGTGGTTGCCAGCACAGTTACAAGCGAGCGTTTTTTCACGTTATTCATCGTTATTCATCCTAGCCACGCTGTGCAGTTTACAGATTAACTAGCAGGACTAAGATGGGTAATAATGAGTGCCATTACAGAATCAGCAGTCCGCGAAGCCTTGGCGCGCGTCGAAGACCCGGAGATCGGAAAACCAATTACTGATCTCGGCATGGTGAAATCCATAACAATCGACGGCGCCGACGTTAATGTCGAGGTGTACCTCACCATTTCTGGGTGTCCGATGAAATCGACAATTCAGTCGAATACCCAGGCAGCCGTTGCCGAAGTCGACGGCGTGGAGAATGTCTCGGTATCGCTTGATGTCATGAGCGATGAACAACGCAGGGAGTTACGTAACTCCCTGCGTGGATCGCAGCGCGAACCAGAAATCCCGTTTTCCAAGCCAGAAAGCACCACGCGAGTTTTCGCCGTCGCTTCGGGTAAAGGCGGCGTCGGCAAATCGTCAATGACTGTTAACTTGGGGGCTGCGCTAGCAAACCAAGGATTAAAAGTCGGCATCGTCGACGCCGATATTTACGGCCATTCTGTGCCCAATTTACTGGGATCTACTGAGGCTCCGACCGTGATCGACGATATGCTCATGCCTCCGCAAGCCCATAACCTAAAATTTATTTCCATCGGGCAGTTTGTGGAAGGTAACGCCCCTGTCGTGTGGCGTGGCCCAATGCTGCATCGTGCAATCCAACAATTTCTTGCCGACGTATTCTGGGGCGATCTCGACATTCTGCTGTTGGATCTACCACCGGGAACTGGAGATATTGCGCTCTCAGTCGCGCAGTTGATTCCTAACGCCGAGTTGTTAGTAGTCACTACGCCACAAGCGGCAGCAGCAGAAGTCGCAGAGCGTGCAGGATCGATCTCCCAACAGACGCGGCAACGCGTAGCCGGCGTTATCGAGAATATGAGCGCCATGGTGATGCCGGATGGTTCCACAATGGACATCTTCGGTTCCGGTGGCGGAGAAATCGTTGCTCAACGCCTGACTACACTGGTAGGTACAGAAGTTCCGTTGCTGGGACAAGTGCCACTCGATCCCCCTTTGCGTTCACACAGTGACGAAGGCACCCCCGTGGTTTTGGCAGAGCCCGGCAGCCCGGCTGCAAAAGAAATCACAAAAATCGCTGCCGGTTTAGCGAAACGACGCACCTCACTGGCTGGCAAGCCACTAAACCTTGGGGTTAATTAAATTCTGCAGGGTTGCTCCACGGGATAATTTCTCCGCTGGGGCATCATTTAGGTACGGCACCTCGCCAGCCTAAATCACATCAGCCCAGTTAAATTCCGCTTTACCGCCGGGGTTCTGATAACCTGTGCCTGATTGCCGGGGTCGGCGAGCCTGCTCATCGATGGTATTTTCCTGGTTTCCGGCCCGCTGTTTACCGGCTGAGTCACCTCCGGAGCTTTCTAAGCGATGCTTATGCTCCGGCTGCACCTGGGTACGCTTTTCTTGGCCCTGAGACGTTTTTGCAGAGCCCAGTCCGCTAGCAGCATCTTTCCCGCGCCCCTGTTCTTTCAAAATGGTGCGGGGGTCAAATTGGTTGAAGAAGTCATCGTCTTCGTCGAAAAGCGTCTTCGCGATAGCAGCACGCGGGCCCATACGGCTCAATTGACCAACTTTTTCAAGAGGTGCACGGAATTGTTCAAACTCAGTGCCGAGTTCTTCGAACTCGCCGTTAAGTTCTTTTTTCGCATTATTGATGGCCTTACGGGCGGCAAATACCGCGGCTCGAATATCCTGTAATAGCCCAGGTAAACGCTCGGGACCGATGACGATAATCGCCACCACAATGATGACGGCAATCTCCGACCAACCGATATTGGAAAACACGAAACTAGTTTAGCGTCTAGTCGGAGCGATTTCGAAGCACCGTACGTCCCAACTTTTCAAGACGACGCAGCAAATCGGACTGTGTTTTTTCACATCGGGCATCATCTGATTGGGAATCGTTAGATACATCCGCTATCCCTCGCAGTCGGTGTAACAACGATTCAGGCACTTGCACCTGCTGATCACCGTTGCAGCTACGCAAAGCCTGGGCTGCGCGACGTTGTCTATGGACATCAGCACGGCAACTTTCGCAAAGCACAAGATGTACCCGTGCGTTGTGTTCTGATTTGCGTGTCATTTCCCCGTCCACAAACGCGGTGATGGCCTCAGGTCCTAGATGGTCGAATCGACGGCGGGGTTTTGCGACACGCTTCTTTTTCTCCGGGCCGGATTCTGCAGGCGTCATGATAAAAATTGACTCGCCTCCCTCGTGAATACTCAGGTTAGCCACGTCCACATTACTAACGTGTACGCAGCAAGATCTGGGTTTCTTCGTTGTGGGTCGCTTCTTGCTCTAGGTAGGCACGCAGTTGTGAACGCCCGCGGTGAATACGGGAACGCACGGTGCCCATCTTCACACTCAGCGTAGCGGCAATTTCCTCATAGCTCATCCCTACGACATCACACAAAACGATTGCGACTCGGAAATCCGGTGCAAGCTCATCCAATGCTTTTTGCAACGCAGGATCCAAATTGGCGACATTATAAGCCTGTTCAGGCGTCATACCGTTACCAGCAAAACGCTCATAATCCTCTGGTAGCGATTCCATACGAATCTTGGAGCGATGCCGCACCATGTCTAAGAATAAGTTGGTCGTGATCCGGTGCAACCAACCAGCGAAAGTACCGGGTTGATAATTTTGCAGCGAGCGGAATACACGCATGAATGTCTCTTGCGTGAGGTCTTCAGCATCTTGTGGATTTCCCGCTAAACGAAACGCTAAGCGGTAGACGCTATCAGCGTGCTCAACCACTAACTCGTCCCAGTTTGGCATCGCACCAACACCTTCATCGAATGCTTCGGTGCCGCGCAGTTCCGCGGTGGATTCTATGCTCCCTGGGGCGCCATCCTGGATCGTCATAAGCATGATTGTGCTACAAGTCTCTCAAGAAAGCCAACCTACTACCTGTGTTATCACTGTGAACCACTAACAGCACCAACCAGGCGCTATGCACCGCAACAACCGAGAAACACTACAGACAAAGTCTTCAGCAAAATAACACAGCAAAGCACGCTGGAGAGGACTATGAACACTCGCTGCTGCTTGGGAAAAATTTAACTAAAGGCGTTTAGCAACGGTTTTCGCTAATCACCCGCGCCACGTTGCAGCGTATACTGCAAAAAATATTTAGACTGTTGGTGTGTCTACTTCAGAGAATTCTCCGCACACTTCACCAGTCTCAGCCATGCTCGGATATATTGACTCCACCGCGGTGGTTTCTGAAGGCCTGCAGGCTGCACTCGCCCACGCCCAGGAATATTCGCTGCCTGCCCCGGATGCTACTGTCGGGCAACTTTTAACCACCCTCGCTGCAAGCGCCACGCATCCAGACAACCCAAAAAGCGCAGGCGTAATCGCAGTCAGCCCAGCGTCAAGCGTGGTTGGCCTATATCTCTTGCAAGGCTTACCCGAAAAAGGAGTTTTGACCTGCATTGACCCCGAGGTGGAACATCAGCGACATGCCAAACATGCATTTCGGGAAGCCGGATACAGTGCTTCGCGAATCCGCTTCTTACCGTCACGTCCACTCGACGTAATGGGAAGATTGGCTGCAGCCTCGTACCAAGTGATTTATGCCGACGTACCGTCGACCGATCTCCCGAAATTGGTCGAAACCGCCTGGCCATTATTGGGGCGCCGAGGCACCTTAGTCCTGGCAAATTCGCTTCTCGACGGCACCATTGGTGACTCCTCACGCAACGACCGCGCAACCCACGCTGCACAAACCGCAGATGAATACTGCAGGAAACTCGACGACGCTATCGTCACCCGCCTACCCCTGGGCTCAGGGTTGACTCTGGTCACAAAACTGTAAGCACAAACCTATCCTGACCTGCAGTGCCCCACTTTTAGCAGGCATTCCTGCTGCAAGACATTGCAAACATCACTACCCTGGTCGTGAGTTCAAAGACCCAAGGAGAAATCATGACTGAGATCCATCGACCGGAACTCCACATCACCCCAGAACGTGGCGTGCTAGATGCCCCTGCTGGAGTTCTGCTCGACGGTAATGATTGGCACGTGTTCTATCAGTACCGCCCCGAGGTTCCGGGACCGGCACGCTGGGCACATACGATCTCTCAAGGTGATCCGTTCTCGTGGTTCGAATGCGATGACGTATTAGCACCGGTCGGTGGGGAGCTGACGATTCGTGCTGGTTCTGTGGTTCCTATCGACGGAGACGGCACACAAGATGCCAACTTATATTTCACTTCGGTAACTTCCGCTGGCACGAATATTCAGCTCGCAAAGATGAATGAGCTTACCGCGGATTGCCCGCTGTCTGAAGAACACACAGCCTTAAACCCAGCGATCAATCGTGTCTCGGCGGTGCTCGAAAATCAGGAAGGTTTCCAACGTTTCCGTTCACCGTGTGTGGTTCCGAATTGGCAAACCCCGGTCAATCGAGAAGCTGGGCATGCTGGCTGGTTGATGTTGGCTTTAACTGGTGATGCGGAGACTCCTACCCCGGTTATCGCCACGTCACAGGATGGTCAGTCTTGGGATTTCCAAGGGGAACTGGAATTTGAGGGTGAGCTCGGTTTAGATCTTTCCCCGGAAGAAGGCCAGCTCTCCACTATCGTTGCCCCACGTATTTTGCGTTTGCGTGATGAGGTCGACGGCGAAATCTATGATATTTTATTGCTCACTCTAGAGCGCGCTGGCGTGGATATTTCCGGTTACCTCGTCGGCACGTTACGCGGGACAACCTACCATGTGCGCAGTGGCTTCCGCCGTATCGACCACGGCCATGATTTCACACGCCCACGCAACACCAACATGACCACAGGCACTACCCTGCGGGGATCCACGAATAACTCGACAAACCCGGCTGATTATTACACAGAAGCCGCTCTCTTTGGATTCATCAACGGGGTAGGTCGACACGACGATCCAACCCAGCATCCTTCGCTTACCGACGAAGGTTGGGCGAATGCTTTAACGCTGCCACGCATGATTTCTCTGCAGGACGGTCTGCTGTACCAAACACCACCTGCTGGGCTACCGGAAGCTATATCTGCATCTGAGCGAGCACATGGCTACACCGTTTTGTGTGAGGTTCCGGCCGATGAAGGTTCCGCTCTAACGGTGTCGTTAATGGACTCCAACGGCAAAGAAACTGCCCGTATCACGCATTCCGGTGACACGCTAAGCATTGACCGTAGCGTCGGTCCTAGTGATCGATACCGGGACGAAGCCCCCGCTGTAGCAGAACTTGCCGATGGCGACAGCGATTCTTTGACCATCATTGTTGATGGTTCCACGGTCGAAGTTTTCGCGGATGGCGGCTGCGTGGCAATGACTTCGCGCGTATATTTCGACGGTGGATGCTCTGCGATTGAAGCTAAAACTACTGGGCATGCGAAAATAGAGCGCGACTGGCACCGCAGCGCTTCCTAAATTTAAACTCCCCATGCTCGATGCATGTGAAGAGCTGCGCTCAAGCGGGTTTGCTGAAGCAGTCCACGCGCCCCCGCGCAGTCACTGTCATGATTTCCGGTAGTTTCGCTAAACGCTTTTCCAAGTCTGTAGCAGCAATATGGCGCGCGGACGGGCTCATGCCAATCTGGGCGCTGATCGAGGACTTATCCAAACGCATCGTAAATTCGACGAACGTCGGATCGTCCAATGAAGTTAATAGTCCTTCGGCTTGGTCATGTAGCCGAGCAACCTTGTCTTCTTCCACGTCAACGATGCCCAAAGGTTCCCGCAATTCTTGCAAATGCCCAGCATGGGGAGTCAGCACAACCAGTTGACCACCAGGTTTGAGCACCCGTGCAAATTCCGGCATGTTCCGTGGAGCAAAAACCACAGAAAGAGCATCAGCGCAAGCGCTAGCGATTGGTAGCCGTTGCCACACGTCTGCGACCACAGCTCCTGCTTTCGGATGGCATTTAGCTAGTTGTTTCGCGGCCGGGGTGGAAATATCCAGCCCTATCCCGCGTGCTCCTGCAATGCTATCGAGAGTATGTGACAAGTAATATCCAGTACCTGCGCCCGACTCAATAACTACCGGGGCATGATCGCTACCGGTCAATGCTGCAGTATTAGCCAAATCAACCGCCGCCACCATCGCAGAAGTGACGGCCTCCACAAACGGCGCAAAATGCCCGTGCGAAAGAAACGTTTCCCTCGCTTGCACCATTGCTGCGCTATCACCATCGTGCTTGCGGCCCGCCCCCGGAAGCAGCGTAACGTAGCCTTGTTTAGCAACGTCGAAACTATGGCCAGATTCGGATACTAGACGGCGAAATTCATCTTCCCCGTGCAACGCTGTCCCATCGTTCGGATCAGCCAGCAGGTCAACTACCTCATGGAGCATCTCGTTCTTCCTTTTATCTCTCAGTATCCTGTGCACGTTGTGCATGCGGGGCTTGTTGCGCACGCAGGCGGTCTATTTCTGCTTGACATTCGGCTAGTACCGCATCAACTTGATCCGCACGGTAGCCACGCGGCACAACCGAAAATTCCACCGCTGCAAGCTGCCCGTGTGCGACAGCTCTTCGGTTAGCAGAAACAATCTGGCTCTCCGTCTCTTGGTGTGCAGCATCTGCAGAGTCCCCACTGCTTTGTGCGCTACCAGGGTGGGCTGCCAAGTCATGAATGCCGAAAAATTTAGCCCAGAGCACAATTCCCAATATTACGAGAACCGCGATGATGAGCACTAGAAAAATCCATGATAGAAACATCGGCCCGAATTATTCCTTGTCATTAGTAGTCTACGAAATTATCTAGAATGCTCATGCCGGTTTAGCAGACCCCATAGTCAGATAGACTCGGGCGTTCTAGACTTTGTGTCTGCGTTAGCGCTGATATTGCCCCATTCAACTTTAAATGTGTCGCTTCGGTAGTTCGTCCTAGTTTGTCTGAACCAAGGCAAGGATACTGTTCGGCCCGTCCAAGAATTGTGGCCGCAACTACATCTGCCATTGGGGCTAATTCTGCCAGGGGTTTGTTCCGATGATGTCGGGTACCTAGCTCTACCTGAGTAATAGCAGCAGCACCATAGGCGCCAGCAATATCGATCAACAATCCAGCTTCGACACCAAATCCACCGACAAAAGGAAGCGTTAACGCCGCTGAACGTCGAATCGCATATTCCCCACCCAAAGGTTGCGCGATGTGTGCCAAATGCGGAAATAGTAGTCTTAGCAGGGGTTTCGCAGTTAGTTCCGTCACCCGTCCGCCGCCACTATCGGCACCCTGGTAGCCCCGACGATAGATTGGTTTCACAAGTTGCTTGGTACTATCTTCTGCCAATGGTCGCGCAAGTCTGCCGACTAGTTCAGCAGGGGGCTCTACCAAATCGGCGTCGACAAATACGACATAATCCCCGCATGCTTCTGCAACTCCACGCCACAACGATTCTCCTTTGCCTGGCTGTGTTGGCACACCGCGGCCCGGCGCAGCATCCTGCCAGTTAATAACCTTGGCACCAGCAATTTTCGCACGATGGGCAGTGGCATCGGAAGAATCAGCATCGATAACGATGATTTCTCCAGGCTGCTCTGCAGCAATTGCAGCCACTACTTGCCCAACAGTATTTTCTTCATCGAGTGCGGGGATCACTACGCTTACGCGGTGCATGAAGTCGGTAGCCTGCATCATAATAGCCCGCGAATGGTGTCTTCAGGCGCGCGTAAACCTGCAATTGCTTCTGTCATTTTAATGACATCGAGAGTTTCTGCCACCTCGTGTACGCGGAAAGCTGCTACCCCACGAGCAGCAGCCCATGCGGTTGCTGCCAGTGTCCCGACGACTCGCTCACGGGGCGCTCGTTGTAATGTTTCGCCGATAAAATCTTTATTCGACAGTGCCATAAGAACCGGCCATCCGGTCGCAACAAGTTCATCGCAACGGCGCAATAATTCCAGCCCATGAAAGGTATTTTTTCCGAAATCATGCGTGGGGTCAATGAAGACCTTATTTTCCGGCACACCGCAGGCTACGGCACGTTCTGCTAATGACGTGGTCTGTGCAATCACATCAGCTACCACGTCGTCGTAGTGCACGCGATGTGGGCGGGTGCGCGGAGTGTTGACTCCGGTATGCGAGCAAACGTATCCGACCCGGTGTGCCCCGGCAACTTCAATGAGTTCTGGGTCATATCCGGCCCACGTATCGTTAATGAGCCTAGCTCCGGCGCCAATCGCTGCCTCGGCGACATCAGCACGCCAGGTGTCCACAGAAATGGTGACGTTAGGGTTTAGCTCATACACAGCAGCGATCGTTGGGATTACCCGGTCGATTTCCTCTGCGACATCAACGTCGTCACCGGGCCCAGCTTTTACTCCTCCAACGTCGATAATGCTCGCCCCATCGGCAATGGCTTGTTGTGCACGTGCCAACGCGGAATCTTCGGCAAAAGTCGCGCCTTTATCATAAAACGAATCTGGGGTGCGATTAATAATCGCCATGATCTCAGTCATCAACTCTAGCCTTACTATCTGCGGTGTTCGTCTCAGTAAAACGTTCGTGGACGCGCACAATATGGGCAATAGCCTCGTCTACGTCGTCAGTCACGATGAAGAGATCTAGATCGGCCTGATCGATCATACCTTCTGCGACCAGACGTTGCTGCAACCAATCCACCAGGCCAGACCAAAATTGCTTCCCGACAAGCACGATCGGAAAGCTAGTAACTTTTTTGGTTTGCACCATGCACAGGACTTCAAATAACTCATCGAGCGTTCCCAAACCTCCAGGTAAGCAGACGAATGCTTGGGAATATTTCAAAAACATGGTCTTGCGTGCAAAGAAATAGCGGAAATGAATACCTAACCCAATATAGTCATTGAGTTGCTGCTCAAATGGCAGCTCGATGCCTAGCCCCACGGACCGGCCACCGGATTCGAAGGCTCCTTTATTGGCGGCTTCCATCAATCCTGGTCCACCCCCGGTGATCACTGCGTAATCATTCTCAACTAGTTTGGCAGCGATCTGCTCGCCCCACTCGTAGTATTCCTGCCCGCGTGGGATTCGGGCAGAACCAAAAACCGTCACCGCTTTCGGCAACTTCGCCAAGGCATCAAAGCCAGATACAAATTCGCCCTGGATGCGTAAGATCCTCCAGGGGTCGGCATGCATCCAGTCATGGTCAGCACTGCGTTCCAATAAGCGCTGGTCATAAGTTGATTGCGAAAGGTTTTCGTCGCGCGTGATCACCGGACCCCGCATATTCATTTCCCGACGCTGGCCGTCACGCCTTGCATCACTATTGTCAGCTTCGTGGGCGGAGTAATCTGCATGCGGGGAACATTGTTCATGCGGGGGCACTGAACGCTCTTTGGGGGTTTCTGCAGCCATATTAGGAAGGTAATTCCTCTTTCTGGAGGTAGTCAACAAGTTGTTGCGCTACCTGGGTAATCTGCGCTGTCGGGCATTGTTCATCGCGTTTATGCGCAAATCCTGGGTCCCCGCAACCGAAGTTGACGGCTGGCACACCTAGCGCACTGAACCGAGCTACATCGGTCCAACCAAGTTTCGCGCGATAATTTCCGCCTACCGCTTCTAATAAGCGCTTAGCGACGGGCGCCCCCAGGCCTGGTAACGCTGCGCCTGCACTGTCATCAATTTCCACGCTCAGTAGCGAATCGTCGGCGAGATTTCTAAGCCCCAATACCTCGAGTGCGTGTGCGAGTGCTTCGTCTTCACTACGGTCCGGGGCGTAACGGAAATTCACGAACATCCATGCATCATCCGGAATAGTATTTGTCGCAACTCCTGCTTCCAGGTGCACAATATTGAGGCCCTCGCGATAAGTACAGCCATCAATCGTCACTTTACGTGCCTCATAATCGGCGACTTTGACCATCACCGGCGCCAGAGTATGGGCTGCATTCGATCCCAACCATGACCGAGCAGAGTGCGCGCGTTGTCCACGCGCAGAGATTTTCAACCGCAGAGTTCCCTGACAGCCGGCTTCAATCATGCCGCCTGATGGTTCACCCAGTAGTGCCAGGTCGCCAGCCAACCACTCAGGGTGATCGCGTTGCAGATGGTACAGACCGTTGTACTTGGTGGCTACCTCTTCGCCCTCATAGGCGATCATCGTGAGATCGCACGAAAGATTGCCGGTTTTTACCAACCGCGCAAAAACGTGTAGGTAAACAGCCAAACCAGATTTCATATCGGTAGTTCCGCAGCCATGCATGATTGTTTGCCCATTCGCATCCTCAGTCAAATGGTGCGGCACGTTATCCGCAATAGGAACGGTATCCACGTGACCTGCGAGAACAACGCGGGTATCACGCCCGGTATTGGTTTTTGCGCAGACCGTATTGTTATAACGCTGCACCACAAAATCGATTGCTGCATGCTTCCGAACTGCGTAGAGCGCGGATTCGATGGCATCAGCAATATTCTTTTCATCATGGGACGGTGATGCAATGTCTACCAATGCCGCAGTCAAAGAGACTGGGTCAGCATCGAAATCTAAGTACGGCACAGCCTGCTCCCCGGAATTCCGCGAGCTATCTTCTTGTTCACTAGACGACTGATGTTTTTGCTCGAGTGGTGTCTTCACAGTGCCCAAGCCTACCGCGCTTGCGGTCTGCATTCGCACCCTATTTTGCACAAACTGCCGGTTCACTCCCCTTCGATACCGCAGCAACTAGCATATTTTCTTGCTCGTGAGTCCACGATCCGGACCATCCGAGGACAAGTAACCGGCATTTACTTCGCCCCGTATCGTGAGCAAGAAAACGTTCTGGACTAGGGTGTTGAGTATTCTGCAAAGCGATTGTTCATTTTAAGCAACAGTCACCGGAGCCATCGGACGCAGATCGACCGGCCATAGCGGGACCGGCCGAAGAGAAAAAGAAAGGCGCAACTCATGTCGCAACCGCAAGCTGGGGCGTCACCAGCGAAAAAACAGGGCGCGAACCTGATGAAAACCCGCCATCTGACCATGATGGGGCTGGGTTCTGCTGTCGGTGCAGGGCTGTTCTTAGGGGTCGGTCTGGGAATCCAAATTTCCGGCACCTCAGTATTGCTGTCCTATATCGTCGCCGGAATTCTTGTCACCCTGATCATGCGCATGTTGGGTGAAATGGCCGCCGCCCGGCCATCATTGGGCTCTTTTTCGACGTTTTCTGGCATGGCTTTCGGTAACTGGGCACGATTCACCAACGGCTGGATTTATTGGTTCATGTTAGTCATGGTGATGGGAGCGGAAATCACCGGAGCATCAGCGATTATTGGTGCCTGGTTTGGTATTGCACCAGTGATTCCGGCCCTCGTCGTTGTTGTCCTTTTTGCTCTGGTGAACTTCGCTAACGTCCGTGGTTTCGGTGAATTTGAGTTCTGGTTCGCCATCATCAAAATTGTGGTGATCATTGGTTTTATTGGCATAGGTTTGCTACTGATTTTCGGCTTGTGGCCGAATGCTACAGGCGCTAACCCCGGCGAGTTCATTGAAAACTTTGCCCCTAACGGTCTCTCCGGCATTGCCGCTGGCCTATTGGCAGTTGCTTTCGCATTCGGTGGCATCGAACTAGTGACCATTGCTGCCGCAGAATCAGAAGATCCAGCAAAAAACGTCAAGACAGCAGTCAATGCGATCATTTTCCGTATTCTTTTCTTCTATATCGGATCCGTACTGGTCATCACACTGCTCTTACCTTTTGATTCCATCCAAGACGCAGACGTTGCTGCAGACTCACCGTTTACCCAGATTCTGTCCATGGCTAATATCCCTGGGGCAGCTGGATTCATGGAATTGATCATCGTTATCGCTCTGCTTTCAGCTTTCAACGCACAGATCTATGCCACCTCGCGCCTGGTATTTAACATGAGCCGCGATGGAAATGCCCCAGCAATTTTCTCCAAGGTCAACAAGGCATCAGCACCACAAAACGCGGTCGTTCTCTCAGTTATCTTCGCTTTTGGTTCAGTCGCACTGCAATGGTGGAATCCACCTGGGCTACTGGAATTCTTATTCAACGCCGTGGGCGGATGCTTGTTGGTAATTTGGATTCTCACCATTTTGTCGTACTTGAAATTGCACCCAGTGATGAAGCGCAACGGAGAACTGGGAGAACTCAACGCCGGTTTTTACCCATGGGACGCATATATCTCGTTGGCTGCGCTGGCTGGCATCATGATCCTCATGCTGACCGACCCAGGAGCGCGCGGTCAACTACTAGCAGTCGCTGTACTGCTTTCGGGGTTGCTCATCATTTCGATATTCGTGGGACAAAACCGCAAACGCAAAGGCCTATCCAACGTCGTTAAGCAATAAAACCACAATATTTCGGGTATGCTCGAACTCGGATAGCAAGCCACAATTGCACCCGCAATCACAGTTGTGACATGCACAGTTGTGACTTGCGCGCTTGTGACTTGCTTTGACAGTTTCCGAAACAGAATAGGTAGCAGCTTTTCTATGACTTCAGCATCGGCACGTGGACTCGCGACTGTCACTCATGACGGCACCGTCCTCGACGTCTGGTATCCCGCACCAAAGCTCGGAGAATCCGTCTCCTCCAGCAAAACGAGCAAACTAGACGAGGTTCCCCAACAATTCGCCGACCTGGTGGGGCCAGACGAAGAGCGAGGGGTCGCGCGTATAGCTGTGCGTACTGACATCGCCGATTTAGACCAAGCCCCCAAGGATACTTACGACGCTTACCTGCGCCTGCACTTGCTATCGCACCGCTTGATCAAACCCCATGAGCAGAACCTCGAGGGTTTATTCGGCCTGTTAGCAAATGTTGTGTGGACTAACTACGGACCATGCGCAGTGGAAGATTTCCAAATGGTGCGAGGCCGCTTGGCAAGCCGTGGCCCAGTTACCGTCTACTCTGTCGATAAATTCCCGCGTATGGTCGACTACGTAGTGCCATCAGGAGTGCGCATTGGTGATGCAGACCGGGTACGCCTCGGCGCTTATCTCGCAGAAGGTACCACCGTCATGCACGAGGGCTTTGTCAATTTCAATGCCGGTACTCTTGGCTCCGGCATGGTCGAAGGCCGGATATCTGCCGGTGTAGTCGTAGATGACGGTTCTGACGTCGGCGGCGGAGCTTCGATCATGGGCACTCTTTCCGGTGGCGGAAAAGAGGTTATCTCCGTCGGTAAGCGCTGCTTGCTTGGTGCTAATGCCGGAATCGGTATCTCCTTGGGCGACGACTGCGTCGTAGAGGCCGGATTGTATATCACCGGCGGCACAAAGCTCACCGTCTTCGGACCGGTGGCCGAAGCCATCGGAGTGTCTCATGGATCAACGGTCAAGGCCAGCACCCTCAGTGGTGCCAGCGGTATTTTGTACCGCCGCAATTCAGTCTCCGGTTCTGTGGAGGCCACCGAATGGAAGGCTTCGGCGGTCCAGCTCAACGAGGAACTACACAATAATTAAGGGCTAAAACCGAAGCGCTTCGGCATAGCTTCCGGTGACGGAAAGCACCGCAACCTAAGATATTGGGGAGTCGAGAACCACTCGGCTCCCCTTTGGGCTTTTTCGGAAGGTCCAAAATTTATTAATCACGAAATTAACTGGCATAGAAACCAGTATCGACAGCGCACTGGCCCAATAAAACTTCGTGCGCAGCCCAGTGGAATCGTCAAAGACACTTTCTGAGAGTGCAATTGGCGAGCCTGGGTTCATGAGCAACACCAAAACAATCTGTGATACCACAAGAGCACCAATGCCAGTGATCATAAATGGCACAAGTCCGCGAATCCACCCCACCGAAGACACGCCTTTAAACGTCCACGACCGGTTCAACTGATAATTCCAAATATTCGCAATGACGAACGCCACCACGGTAAAAACGTTATACCAGCGGATGTTGAAATCAGTGCCCAAAAGTGGCAGAAAAACCTCACGCTCGTTTAACGCAAAAACCACCTCTGCGAATTTTTTGCAAATATATACAACGATGAGGTTGACGATCACTCCGGAGCCACCGACCATCCCAAATTGGATGAATTGACGGAGGCTCGCTAACGTCTGCACCGTCTTCGGAGAAGTTTCGGCCACAAAGTCCCTTTCGACGATTGACCAAGCCACTATTTATCAGAGCACAGTCGCGAAACCGCGGCTGCTATACGCTCATCCGTTTCGGTCAGCGAAATACGCACATGGTTTTTACCCTTAGGGCCGTAGAAGTCTCCGGGAGCAACGAGAATGCCACGCTCCGCAAACCAGTTCACAGTGTCACGACAGGACTCATCGCGGCTCGCCCACAAATACAGCCCGGCCTCAGAATTATCAATCCGGAAACCAGCGTCCGATAACGCGCCAAGCAGCTTAGCTCGCCGTTCACCGTAAATCTGTTTTTGTGCTAACTCATGGGCGTCGTCGTCCAAGGCTGCCACCATCGCTGCCTGAATTGGCCCCGGAACCATAAGACCAGCGTGCTTACGTGCCTGCAGCAAAGCGTCGATAATTTTCGGGTCTCCCGCCAAATATCCGGCCCGATACGATGCGAGATTAGAAGTTTTCGATAAGGAATGAATGGCAATCAAGTTGGTAGTATCACCGTCACACACCCTCGGATCCAGGATAGACAATGGTTCGTCTTCTCCCGCAGACTGCCACCCGAGACCTAAATAGCATTCGTCAGACGCGACAATGACACCGCGAGATTGCGCCCACCCCACCACTTTGCGCAGGTGCTCAATGCCCAAAACTTTACCAGTTGGGTTCGATGGGCTATTGATAAACAGCAAATCGGGGCGCGCTGGGCCGATCTGTGTCAAAGAATCTGCACGAAGAACATTTGCTCCTGCCAAGCGCGCAGAAACTTCATAAGTCGGATACGCCAGCTCCGGTATCACCACAAACTTGGCGCCCAGCAATGTTGGTAACCAGGCAATCGCTTCTTTTGTTCCGACGACCGGCAAAACTGCCTCTACGTGCATGTGATATCTACGCCGCAGCGCAGACGAAATCGAATCGCGTAGCTGCGCAGTGCCAGCAGTTTGTGGATATCCTGGTGCGGAACCGGATTCTGCCAATGCCAGCTGGATGCCTGGGGCTACTGGGTCGACTGGGGTTCCAACCGATAAGTTAATGATCCCGTCGGCATGCGATTCCGCAATCTTTTTCGCGTCGGTCAAGCTATCCCACGGAAAATCTGGAAGAGAAGGGGTACGCATCATGATTTTGGTCCTTAATCGCTAGTTATTCACCGACGTGGGCTAAGGGATTTTTCTCCCTGGGCAGGCAAGCGCGCCAAGTAGCCAATTAGGCGTCCACGTCTTGGTTTTGTGGCGGAAGCTTGGCAATCATTGGATGGTCAAAGTCTTGTGGCCCCAAGCCAGCGGCACCACCTGGTGAGCCGAGGTCATCAAAGAATCCGACGTTGGCATCGTAATATTCTTCCCACTCGTCAGGGGTATCGTCTTCGTAAAAAATTGCTTCTACTGGACAAGCTGGCTCACAAGCACCACAATCCACACATTCATCCGGGTGAATGTACAGCATGCGCTTGCCTTCATAGATGCAGTCGACCGGGCATTCTTCCACGCAACCGCGATCCATCACATCCACACACGGTTGGGCAATGATATAAGTCATGGGCTCTCCTGATTGATATTCACTATTTCGGTACGACAGCTTTGTGGTTTTTGATGACCGACCAAGCTGCTCCTGCTAAGACGGCACATACCAAAGCCACCACGTACGCGACCGCAGCTGACGTGGGCGACATCAGCCCAACTACTCCCACCCAGACTACCGCGGGCAGTAGCTGAATAAGGTAGTTTGCCGACCACAACGTGGCGGTTTTCACCAAAACCATGACCCAGCCGTAGGCTAATGGAATAGTCCACGGCAGGTTCGTAACCTCTACTGTGATGGTAGCGGGCAAATACCAGAGACAAAAAACCGCACCTATTGCGGCAAAAGTACAGAGCCAGGCTAGTGCCCCGACAACCTCACTACGACTGAATTCGGTTCGTATTACGCGTTGTCCCACCGGTGCTGCTCCTGTGCTCGAGCAACCGGTCCGGGACCAAACGGCAACTGATAGTGTTCAGTTCGCAAAATGGGATAAGCATATAGGTTCGACAAGGCGTATACCCCGGCAATGGCATCATCATGAGAGGCCATCACCCTATCCGGATTGACGGTCGAAGCTCTTCCGTCGGCGATCCAAACTTGCGTGGCGTGTGCTGCCATTGCTTCACGTTTAGCAGTCACTTCAGCTGGGCTGAGTTCCAAGCCGACATCGACAAAATCATCGGTTCCGTTAAATAAATATTCCTGCCCCGGCCATTGCCACCCCTCTGGCAAAACAAACTGTTGCTGCCCATCTATTACGTCTTGCCGGTACAACACTGACCACCACACTTCAGGATCAATTCCAGATGCATGAACCCGAGACAACGCCTCGTGCGTAGCATTGTGTGCGGCAATGTGATCAGGGTGCCCATATCCCCCGTCAGGGCCATAGGTAATCACCAGATCAGGCGCCTCGGCCCGGAGAAAATCCTCTATAGCAGCTGCCGCTTGTTCGATATTATTTACCAATGCGTTAGGATGCTGCGCGGACTCAGCCCCGGCCATACCGGAGTCTCGCAGATTCAAACGTTGGCCAGAAACTTGTAAGACCTCTAGCGCTTCTGCCAGTTCGCCCAAACGAAATTGAGCCAGATCATCAACGAGTTCCGCCCTGCCAATAATTTCGCCTTCCTCGCCATTCGTGCATGTCAGCACTGTGACCTCGGCGCCTTGTTTAGCAAACCGTGCTAACGCCCCGCCTGTCCAAATAGATTCGTCATCCGGATGCGCGTGGACGGCTAAAACCTTCATTATCTTCCTCCGAGGATAGGGGCCGGGTACCGTGAAATCTGATTGTACCCAGTCCACGTACTACCCTTCTTGCGGGTTTTCTATCTGGAGCCCTCGACCAACACCGCCCACGCCGGCTTTATCCCCAGCAGTCAATAAACGCCACTGTGGAGCCGATTTCAGCCCAGCTGGCCACCGCTCTAACTGTTCTTCCGGGCCAATAATCCCACTGCCCAGAACCCGGATTCTTCGTTCATCGAGCACAGGAATTTGCAATACGTATTCGGAATCTAAGCTACTAACTAAATCAAGTCCGTATTCGGCATCTACACTGCCTTCGAGAACCTGAATCCACGCATCGTCGAAATCTGGTAGGCACTGTGGAATCCACGCGGCTTTCTCAGTACTCAACCCCGGGGCACGACAGAGTAATTCGTCGGCGAGGTTCACAGAAGAAGCACTCGTATCTTGCCAACTCACCACTGCATCGACGTCCCCATTTGGCACCATTTCTCTGGCGATAGTAGCAAAATCATTTGCAACGACCTCAGCATGGACTCCCACCGCGACCAACTTATCAACCACTGCAGCTGCTGCAGCACTAGCAACGGGATCGGTGGGATCAGCGGCAATCCTTAGTGGGCGCTGCAGAGTGCTGCTTTCGCGTAACCGTTCCACTTGCGCGGCAGTCGCGTCACCGTCAATAGTGTTTTTGTTGGCATCGGGTGCTTCCTCACCTCGGGTTTCACTATGGGCGCCGGATTCTGCATATCCCGGGACTCTCACGTCCGTTCGTCGACCAGCCGCTTGTACGGCTACCTCGGGTCTATCAATCAATCTGGCAAACTCGGATCGAGCCAATTGTTGGCTAAAAATCGGTGACTGCGTCAACAAATCAATCTGCATTTGCCTCGGAGTATTGAAGCGGAAAACCTGTGTTCCCGGCAACGAGTTGTAGGCAAGGAATGTGGTTTCTTCAGGGGTGAGATCTGCAAACGATATCTGGCCGGAACGCATGAGATCAAGCCCTTGCCTGGGGTTTCTAATCTCTGTCAGTTCAATCACGTCGATGTTGGCCGGGTCGGCACCCCAGAATCGATCATTACGATGCAATGTTAGCTTGCCACGTGCCCAATCAACACTGTCGATTTGGTAGCGACCTGCACTGGAAGGTATTTCTCTTACTGCTGCGAACGGGGCATTCATCAAGTGCGCCGGCAAGAGATAATGGAATAATTCTTGCCAGTCGTGTACACGCTGGGAAAAAGCAACTTCAACCACTTTGCCCCCGGCGGTAGAGGTGATGTCCGAAATTGCAAAATATCCTGAAGCGCGCACCACACCCGGAGTTGTCGTCATCTGCTGCCACAAATAAATAAAATCTTCGCCGGTAATTGGGGTTCCGTCAGACCATTGCGCTTGCTGTGCGATTTCGTAACGGACTCGCTGCACGACGACTTGGTCTTCAGCACCTTCCGGTTTGGGCTCTGTGGCAACGGCGTCTGTGTCCACGCCTGTTAGTTCCACTTCTTCGGCCGAGTCCAATAATTCCGTAATTTCGCCGTTCACAAAAGCAGATGGCAAGGCCAATGCTGCAATATCATCGACGACGGCTTGTTGGTTCGCCTGCAAATGTGGATTCAGCCCGTTGTGTATTGGGTCAATCCCAATGCCTACTTGGGATTCTTCTACCGAATTGCGGCGGCCTCCTGAACGTTCTTTTGCACCATGATCCGCCCCTGCGTGGTTTTCCGAGGAATTAGAGCTTGCCTTGGCATCACCACGGGCTACATCCGCCGCACTAGATTCAGCTTCTTGTCCGGTTTCGATCGGTGGTGGCCCTGGGTTGGCCACGCATGAAGTCAATAAACCAGCAGCAGCCACGATGACTAACGGAAATCTATAGCTCCGGGTGACTTTCATCACCCAATTTTTATCCGCGCCTATCGCGGCGGCATTTCCTAATCTGCGCATCATGGCTGTTGGTGCGGATCTATCCGCTGTTTCTGCGAATTACTTCTGATTTTTCGCACGCGAGGCTGCACGACGACGTTCAGAAGCGTTCAGCTCAACCTTACGTACTCGTAGAACCTCCGGGGCTACTTCAACGCACTCGTCATTGCCGCAGAACTCCAAGGCTTCTTCCAACGACAAAGTCTTAGCTTTTGCCAGCGTAACGGTAGTGTCCGCGGAAGCTGCGCGCATATTCGTCAGCTTCTTTTCCTTCGTGATGTTGATGTCCATATCTTCATCACGGTTATTAGCACCGACGACCATGCCTTCATAAGCTTCGGCGCCCGGTTCAACGAAGAAGTTGCCACGATCAGCCAGCGACATCAAAGCAAACTGGGTGATCTTGCCCGAACGGTCAGCCACAAGCGAACCGGTTGCGCGCGACTTGATCTGCCCGGCCCAAACATCCATGCCATCAGACATGGAGTTCGCGATGCCGGTACCACGGGTTTCAGTCATAAACTGTGTGCGGAACCCAATCAGGCCACGGGCTGGAATACGGAAGACCATGCGAACCCAATCGCCTTCTTTGATGTCCATGGACTGCATCTGGCCTTTCCGGCCTGCCAATAGCTGGGTGACATTACCTTGGAATTCACCAGGCACGTCGATCGTGACGATCTCATAAGGCTCATGCACCTGTCCGTTAATCGTCTGTGTAACAACCTCTGGCTTACCAACGGTCAACTCAAAACCTTCGCGACGCATCGACTCAATGAGAACCGACAAAGCCATTTCGCCTCGTCCTTGCACTTCCCATGCATCTGGCTTTTCAGTCGGCAAAACGCGCAGCGAGACGTTACCAATGAGTTCCTGGTCCAGACGGTTTTTCAGCAACCGAGCTGTCATCTTGTCGCCACCGCCGCGTCCAGCCAACGGAGAAGTATTCACGCCAATCGTCATGGAGATTGCTGGCTCATCGACAGCGATACGAGGTAGCGCCTTTGGAGATTCTGGATCAGCGACGGTATCGCCGATCATGATTTCAGGGATACCTGAGATCGCAACGATGTCACCTGCGATAGCTTCTTGCGCTGGTTTGCGATCGAAGCCTTCTGTACGCAGGCAAGATTACCAAAGGGCAGCAGGTGGCCTGGATTCACTACGACGAAGACGGCAACGAAAAGACTACCAATGTCAAGGTTGCCGAGCTGCTGCGTACAGAAGGCTTCGATCGCAAACCAGCGCAAGAAGCTATCGCAGGTGACATCGTTGCGATCTCAGGTATGCC